>JADLAF010000091.1 GCA_020848375.1 Ignavibacteriaceae bacterium | reverse complement strand
TTGGGTGAATGGTGAACCAGCCCTTGCTTATAAGGATTACTGTCATTTTACACCGGACGGAGGGGACAAAGTGGCGGCCATGCTTAATGAAGCCCTCATGAATTTAATGAAGAAATAGCGTCTCATAATGAGACGCTATTCCAGTTACCAACAAACGATTTTTTCAAAATCCTTTGTTTTAAGCAAATTTCGTATCATATTTAATTGGTACGAAATTTGTGCTTTTTTTGCTAAATGAAGAATATTTTATAATGCAGGCAAGAGTTCAACAAAAACCACAGGCAGAAGAGGAGAAGTCCCCAAAGATAAGGCGGACTTCAATTACTGTACAAAACACCACTGCCGGTGAGGGTCATAAGGAGGACAAGAAGAAGATTATTGTCAGAAGGATATTTACATCCGGGTCATTATCTATTCTTATGCTTGCCATTATTATCTACACCCTTCCAATGACGGTTCTGAGTATCAGTGCTCTTTTTGAATATGCAACACTCGTTTCTCTCTTTCTTTTCCTGCTGGTTCTTCTTTTCCGCTATTTTGCGGTTTTGGTGATGGCCTATATTTATATCAGTCAATACACATTCAATAAAAATACCGGCTTTTATCCTTTTGTTTCTATTATCGTTCCGGTTTATAACGAAGGTGTTGTTTTAAAGGATTCAATAGATTCGCTCCTCCATTTAGATTATTCGAATTATGAGATTATCATCGTAAATGACGGTTCAACAGACAATACGTATGAGGTTGGTAAATCACTGGTTGGATTTCACAAGGGACGTTATTCTGAAATTAAAGTTTCAATGATCTCGAAACCTAATGGCGGAAAAGCCCGTGCTCTGAATGCAGGAAT
The DNA here is from genome assembly GCA_020848375.1 of Ignavibacteriaceae bacterium. Taxonomy (GTDB): domain Bacteria; phylum Bacteroidota; class Ignavibacteria; order Ignavibacteriales; family Ignavibacteriaceae; genus H2-BAC3. The sequence goes on along the minus strand of JADLAF010000091.1, from coordinate 38,166 downwards.
TGGCTACTCAAAAGCTGAGATTGTTCTGTGTATGGACGGAGACTCACAGTTATCTGAAGATTCGATCCGCATGGCAGTCCGGCACTTCGTTGATCCTGAAATTGGAGCAGTTGCAGGTAACGTTAAGGTTTTAAACAGAAGGAAACTTTTTACAGATTTACAGGCCTTAGAGTACATCGAGGGGCTCAATTTTGCCCGCGCTGCTCAGAGTTTTTTGAAGTTAGTGAATATTATTCCTGGTCCGATAGGTCTATTTCGCAGAAAAGCCATTGAAGATGCTGGTTACTATTCAAGCGATACCTATGCGGAGGATGCTGATCTCACTCTTAAGATCCTGGCAAATAACTGGAAGATTTACTACGAACCGCGTGCTATTTCATACACCGAGGCACCTGAAACCCTGCACCAGCTCCTTAAGCAGAGATACCGCTGGACGAGGGGAATTCTGCAGGCGATCAGGAAACACCGAGTGCTTCTGATAAACCCGACGATTAATTTTGGAGATACATTTGTACTGTGGTCAATGTTCTATGAAGCTCTGATCTGGCCGGCAATGAACATTATCTCTAATGTTTTCTTTATTTTTGTAGCGTTGGCTTATGGGTTCTCGAGTCTCATCTTTTTCTGGTGGGCAGGACTGGCAATTCTTGACCTGACTACAGCACTTTATTGCGTCGCCGTAGAAAACGAAGAAGTGCGTCTGGTTCCTTATGCACTTGTTTACAGGATGTTTTTCATTCTGACTATTGATATTTGTAAAGCGATGTCCACAGTTGAAGAGTTCCTCGGTTTTGATATGAATTGGGGTAAACTTGAACGTGTTGGATTAGTAAAAAGTTAACATAACGGATTTATAATGGAATTAATACCTATTCTCGCAACAATCATTCTTATGGCTACCATAAGCACGTTCTTTCTTGCTATCGGGGCTTATGTGCTATTCAAAATCAGAGAGAGAAGAGGAGTTTTGGCAAAGCTGGAAGCTCCTTCAACGGTGCAGGCAGAATTGGTTACACCTGAAGCAGTTCAGGAACAAGCTCAGGCACCTGAACAACAGAGAGCCCCAGCGCAGCCGGTAAGACCCCCTGCTTATGCGCGTCCAAATGCACCTTCTTATAAACCCGCGCCTGAACCAATTCTTGTGCAAAGAAGAAATCCGCAGCAGTCAGTTGCTCCGCAGCCGGTTCAACAGCCCAGATTCACACCAGCTCCGGCAACAGCCCGTCAGGTAGCTCAACGCCCCGGACCGGCACAGAGCGCACCGGTAGAACAGAAATTCAGAAAATATACCGCTGAAGGATATGCCGCTAAAGCGGAAGAAAAGAAACAAAGTCCGGCTAAATGGAGATAATCAATTCTAAACCGGGTAATCAGCCCACAGGGTCTGATGATAACCCCAGTAAGAAGACACGCGCTGAAGAAGCCGAAGACAAGAAGAAAAAGGAAAAAGGTGTCGGCTTTCTCCCTTTGATGGGCTACGGTGTCTTTTTCATCGTTACAGGACTCTATATATACATGTATATCATGCAGGGAGTTTTCGGCAACGATGATTATATGGAATATCTTACTCCAGCCGGTTTTATGAGTCTGCTTGAAGGAGAAGAAAAAATTAAAATCGGGATTCTCTATTCTCAGTACACAGAAAATCTTCTCCCCCCAGGTAACACTTCGCTCAATGATAATATAGTCATTTGGAAAAGATTTCTTGATCAGTATAAACTTACTTATACAGTTTTAGCAGATTCAGATATAGAAAAAGGACATCATAAAGATTATGCACTTCTAATCCTGCCAAGTTCCAAATCGCTTAGTGACTTGCAGTACCGGAATCTTAAATCGTATATTGACCGGGGCGGATCAATTTTTGCCACAGCCGGAACAGCTTCTTTCACTGAAAAAGCAAAATGGAGGGGTTGGATATTTTTTAATGAGATCTTCGGCGTGAAGTTTCGTGCTGAAATTCCCCATGATGTGGTAACAAGAATTCATACACTCCGGGGCGGGCTGCCAATTACTTCGAACATCCCGGCAGGTTATCCGCTCAAAATTGCAACATGGGACAGACCAATTGCTGTTGAAGTACTTGAGCCGCGTGCTGAACAGGCAAGCTTCTGGTACAACTACCGTTTTGATGAAGGTCTTGTTCGGGAAGGGTTAAACGAAAGTGCAGGTATTGTATTCGGAACTTACGGTAAGGGCAGATTTGTCTGGATGGGTTTCGATGTTAACTCCGTTATTGGCCGGCAGGAAGATTACGTTAACTTTGATAAACTGTTTAATAACTCAGTTAACTGGCTGCTCCGTCTTCCTATCGCTTACGTCAAAGACTGGCCGGGCGACTATAAGGCGGCTGCTTTAATAACTCCGACTGTATCTGAGCAGCCGGCAAACATAGCTAATCTTTTCCCCATACTCAGTTCTGAAAATATTAAAGCCAACTTTTTTGTTGATCCTTCTGTTGCCGAAACCTATCCTGATTTGATACGAAGAATGGCTGGTTACGGAGCCATTGGCGCAATAGGGGATATTGGCTTTATGTTATCAATTAACGATACAATAAATAAGCTGAATGACCTGACAACACAGTTTAATAAAGTAAAGAGCGCCAAAGATAAACTTTCCGCAATCTCAAATACAAAGGTTTACAGTTTCCTCCCGGCAAACGGGTTGTTAAATGATGATACCTATATGGCACTCATCCGCAGCGGCTACAGGGTTGTTCTTACGGATTCTCTTACTGACCGTTCGGTTCCACGTGTGGTTATTAAGGGAGACAGTGCTGTTATCGCACTCACTAAAACCGCGAGGGATGATTACGAAGTTATAAGGGACTACGGTCTGTATCAGCAGGAGTTTCAGTTATATACTTACAGAGAAGACATTGAACGTGTATTATTCGAGCGGGGGCTTTACATCTTTAAGATGCACACTGAGTATCAGTGTCTGCCAGAAAATGTCTGGGTCACCAGAAATGTTATAAAGCTGCTTAAGGAAAAACAATTCTGGATGACTGATATAAACAAGCTCTATGATTGGTGGGTACAGAGGAACCGTATTGAGATACGGGTTCTGCCACGAAGTTCATCAAGGGTTGCCGTTGTTGTTTCTAATCCGGGAAGTGATTTAATTAAAGAATTTACTCTCTCAATTGAACTTGAAAGTAAGTCTGATAACTTTAGAATATCCTCAGAAATAATCGGGACGCAGATTCCGAAGTTTAATTTTAACGCGGCTGCTAAAAAACTTGATTTATACATAAAGGACCTTAAAGCCGGGCAGTCCAGAAGCTATTTAGTTGATTTTGAGCGCATTGATGTTTGATTTGTACAAAAATACATTTAACAGAATCATTCTGGTATTTTTAATCCTGGCAGGATTTTTTCTAAATCTGAACTGTGCCGATAGTGTAACCGGTTCAGATAAACTGCCACCCTCAGTTGTGTTATATAAACCCGCGACAAACGATACTCTTATCGTTCAGCGGTACGAAGTAGTTTATGATGCAAGTGACGATCAAAAAATTGCTTCAGTGGATATCTATGTTAATGATATATTTAAGGAGCGCTTTGCACCGCCACCAAATGCTGCAAGACCAGCAGTATTCTGGAATATGGATACCACACTGGCAGGTAACTCACATTCTGTTTATATCCTGGTAACCGATGCCAGCGGCAATACCGTGAAAAGTGAAGTAAAAACAAATATCTTTATAACACTTACCAAAGACCCTCCCGCTGCTCCGTTTGATTTAGAGCTAAAAAAACTTACTAACACGCTGGTTAATATTTCCTGGAAAGATACATCGAGATTCTCGAAGGGTTATGAACTCTGGAAGAAAACCGGATTTTCCGGCACTTATGTTAAGTACAGGACCTTTGCTGCAGGCAGTTTCAACACAAATGATGTACTCTCAGACCCTGATGGAGAGTATTATTACAAAATAAGGTCGTTTAATGAGTATGGTTATTCAATTTTCGGTGAAGAAGTGAATACCTCCGGCGCGGGTGGATCTATTACCGTTTCTCCACCGACAAAACTGAGTGTTAAGGTATTCGGTACACAGAAGACCCAGCTTTCATGGCAGGATAATGCGAATAATGAAAACTATTTTGGAATTGAACGATCAAGGGAATCCGGGGATTTTGTCCAAGTTGGTCTGGTTCCGCTAAACTCGACTACATTCACTGATTCAGCCAACGGGTTAGCTGCAAACGCTATGTACACATACAGAATTAAGGCATATTCAACAACTGATTCCTCCTGGTCAGGTTCTAAATCGGTAACAATGTCATCGTTTAACATAAATCGTCCAAGCGGGCTTACTGCTCAGCAGGTTTCACCAACTATGATAAACCTGAGCTGGGTTGACAACAGCCAGTTTGAAATCAGAACCTTTGTTGAGCGAAAAGAAGGTCCGGGCGGTCAGTATATAGTTGTAGGAAGCTCTGGAACAGATATACCAGCATACAGCGACACAACATTCCCATCAGGAACATTATTGTATTACAGATTACAGGCATTTGACGGCAACGGTTACTCTGAATATTCAAATGAAATCACATTCATTTCATCAGGGAAACCTGTTATACTTCAGGACAAAAAACAATTAAAGACGAGATAACGTGGCACCATCAAAGGATATAAAACTTCCTTCTGAGATTATACTTTCTCTTATAGAAGGTCAGCCATTCCCGGGAATTGTTATTAACAGGAATGGCAGCATTTTAGTTGCTAATAAATCAGCCAGATCATTTTTCTCCATCCAGAATGATGATCTTACTTTATTTGAATTGTTTGATGTTGATGACCGGGAGAAAATAACCCGTATTGCGGAATCAGCTTTCAAGTTTTACGGAGAAACTGTTGAATATGCTGAGGTTACGCTTCAGGGAAAGAAGTTATCGCTTGAGTTAACCATTAATGCTGTTAAAGATGATGCCGGCAGTAAATATTTGCTGGTAAAAGTAAACCAGCCCTCACTGGGGGCAGCATCATCCAGGGGCAAAGCTGGTTTCGGACTTACTATTTCTTCTGAAGATCTTTCCGGTCTCATACGGAATAAAAAGATTATTACAATTATTGATAGTGTGAAATCATCTTTTCCGTTTACATTTCTCGGAAAAAGTAAAATTCAGAATGAAATTAACAAACTCGTCGAGCTTTTCTGGATAAAGGACAGTAATAATAATTTTATTCTGGTTAACAACCGTTTTTCTTCTTTGTTAGGTTTAAAATCGGCGCAATTAGAAGGTCGTTCAGAACGGAATTTTCTTCCTCAGTACTACCTTGATCTTTACAAAACCATTGACCAGTATGTAAAAGAAACTCTCAGCTTTTTTATACTTGAAGGGATTCCGCTTAAGGGCTTTGCATCCTTAAAAAATTATCAGTCAATTGAGTTCCCTCTCGTGGATGCTGATAACAGAGTACAGGCGATAATAGGTATCGGACAGAAGAGGGAAAGCAGCTCAGATAGCGGATCAGAGGGTGATGATTCAGGTTCTCTGGCGCTTTTCAGAAATCTGCCCAAACCATACTGTATTATTGATGATTCGGGGAATGTAAAATACATTTCCGTTTCATTTGAAAACCTTTTCTCTGTTGAAGAGTCCTTCATTTCCGGCAGACAGTACCATGAGGTTTTACCTGAACAGTTGTCGCACTCAGTAAGAGGTTTTTTAAGCGCAGGAAGGCAAACCCAGGAGCTTAATCTTACACTTGCGCAGAAAAACGGAGAACAATCTCTTTATCATATCATTTTTACAAAGGTTGTTAATGATATAACGTCTGCTGCACGAATTATTATAAGCATTGACAAATCTGCTGATTTTGATAATCTTGAAGAACTGCTTAATAGCCGGGGTAAGATGTATGATATTCTTATTCAGAGCAACCCGGAACCGATATATGTTTACGGTACCGAAAATCTCAGATTTATTGAAGCAAATCCTTCTGCACTTGAATTGTACGGATATACACGTGATGAATTTCTTCAGATGGATCTTACCGATCTTTATACTCCCGAGGATATTCAATCTTTACTTGAATCCGGGCAGGACAGTGGTCCGGTAAACAAGTTTAAGGGACCTTATAAACACCGGCGGAAAGATGGAGAGACTTTGCATATTGAACTTTGCAAAACTTCTTTTCTTGTAGAAGGTAAAGAGGCACACTTTAATATTGTCAGAGACGTAAGCGAAAGACTAAAGATTGAAAAAAAATTCAGGGCGTTTAAAGATACTGTCGAAAACACCAATGATATAATTTTGGTTACTGACAATGTAGGATTTATAAGGGAGGTGAATTCTGCAGTTTTTCAGAACCTTGGTTACAGTCCATCTGAACTTATTCAATCAAGTTTTATTTCGCTGGCTGCTGACGAACACCGCGGTTTGATAAATACCTCCGTTTTTTATTCGCAAGATGCGGTTCCGGGCCGTATATCTGTTGATCTTAAGAAAAAAGATGGTTCAATAGTAACTGCAGATTTAGCATTTATTGCAGTTGAAGGAGAGGATCATCAGATAGAATCCTTCAATTTAATTGTTGGGGTAAAACAGCAGGGCGGTGAGGTTATCCGCGAGGTAGAGAAAATTGTTGTTAAGGAAGTAATTAAAGAAGTTGAAAAGATTGTGCCGGGGCCTGCCGGCTCTGACCTTCTTTCAAGAAAGGGTGGGCTTGATCCTGCTCAAATTGGTACAATCTTCCATGAAATACTCACTCCAATAAATGTTATCTTAGGTTTTGTTCAGGAAATCAAAGAAAGTCTTGATGCTCCGAATGCTGAACAGTCAGAAGCAATGGATTATATATCACAGAACCGTGACAATCTGCTTGATACGATGAATACCATTGCTGAATTTGCAAAGCTTAATGTTGCACCTGAAGAACCAATTTCCGAACTGCGTGCGTCTTTGCTGCTTGAGGAAGTTACAGAAGAACTCGAAAGTCTTAACGAAACCCTGAAAAAGAGTCTTGTTTTTTCTAAAGTTTCATCTGCTCTCAGCTTTGAAGGATATCCTTCACTCTACAAAGGTTTTATTACAACATTGGTGAAGATTTGTTATAAAATTTCAGTAGAAGATCAGATCTATATATCAGCACAGGCGGTTGACAATAACCGGTTTGTTATCTCGTTAAAGGATAATGCCGGAAAGGTATCAAGCGAACTCTTAAATAATCTGGTTAATTTATTTAACCAGAGTGATATTTCATTTGTTCGTTCGTTTAACATTTCCCGGTATGCTGCTATGAGTGTAAAGGAACTTGTTACACTGCTGGGTGGTAAAGTTGAGATATTGGGTAAAGGCGGCAAACCATTTGAAGTTGGAATAATTTTCCCCTATAAGGCAGTACCGATACTGTCTGAATCAGTAGAGCAGGAAAAGACCGATTCAGAAGAGGAAGCAGTTCTGACTGCGGAAGAAGAAATAGAAAATGAACCGCTGACAGTTTTAAGTTCTTCTGAGAATAACCAAATTTCGCACACTGTTGATAACTCAGACCAAAGCAGCACCGCGTTTAATCGGTCGCAGCCAAAGATGCCATCAAATCCGCCATTGGTCACGCCTCTTCAATATCATCCGCCTGCTGCTCAGTCAAGCCAACCCGTTCCAAGAACTCCGGTACAAGCGCCCCCTTCAGTGATCTCTGCGTTTCAGACTGAGGCAGCGCAGCAAAGTTTGGAATTGTCATCGCTTTCCTGTCTTTATATTGAAGATCAGGTTGACTCCCAGATCCTGTTCAAGGTTCAAATGAAGGAGCTCGGTAAGATGGAATTTGCAGTCAGTTTTGAAGACGCGCTTCCTATTATTACCTCACAGAAATTTGATTTCATAGTAATGGATATCAATTTACAGGGTGAGTATAATGGTCTGGATGCTCTGAAAATGATTCATAAAATGCCGGGATTTGAGACTCTTCCTATTATTGCAGTTACGGCTTACGTGCTTCCTGGAGACCGGGAGAAATTTATTGCGGCTGGCTTTAATGATTTTATTTCGAAGCCGATTTTCAGAGAAAAGATGATTGAAGCGATGGAGAAAATTTTCAGGAAAAAAATTATCTAATTTTCTTTGAAATCTCAGAATAATACCATAAATATGTATGGTATTATTTATTTTATTCTGAGATGACAAAACCATTAAGTCCCGTTCAAAAAAAGATTCTGGATTTTCTTTTGTGGAAGAAAGAAAAGGATGGAATCCCACCCACACTGGCTGAAATAGCTGAACAATTTGGCTATAAGAACCGCTCTACGGTAAAGCAACACCTTGAGGCACTTCACAAGAAAAAGTATATCCGAAAAATTGAAAGAATAAACCGGGGGATAGAAATCCTCAAACAAGAGGAGTTTTTCAAAAGTTATCCGTTGCATGGGGAGGTAGCTGCCGGTGATCCGATTCTCTACTACAATTGCGTACTGAACACAACTGAGCTCCCCACCGCACTCAAAATACCGTCAGACTCCTTTCTCCTGAGGGTCAGAGGTGACAGTATGAAGGATGCGTATATCTTTAACGGAGATGTACTGATTGTAAAACCCTCAGAGGCGGTGCTCAACGGTCAGCTTGTTGTTGGGGTTTATGATGATTCAGCACTGGTAAAAAAGATTTTTGTTTCGAAAGATTCAATCGAGCTGCACCCTGAAAACTCTGATTTTAAGCCGATTGTCATACGCGATAAGGATACTCTTAAATTCCGGCTGGTCGGGGTGGTTGTTGGAATATACAGGACGGTCACGCCGCCACGTCAGCTTTCATGAACTGGTATGTTGGTACCGCGGGCTGGTCATATAAGGACTGGGAGGGCTGCTTTTATCCAAAAGGCAGAAAGGGAAAAGTGGACTACCTGGAATACTATTCTCAGCTTTTCTCAGTTGTTGAAGTCAATGCAACATACTATTCCTATTTAAGTGCTGATTTTGCGGCAAACTGGATTGCTAAAACAAAAGGCAATCCGGATTTTTTGTTTACGGTTAAACTTCATCAGGATTTTACACATCTGAGAAGGTACACGAAAGAGAGCATTAAATCTGTTCGTTCTATTTTTGACGAATTAGCTAAAGCTGGAAAACTAGGCGGCGTACTTATTCAATTTCCCTATTCATTCATGAAAACCTGTGAAAACGCAGGGTATGTTGATACGCTTCAAAGCATCTTTGATGACTACCGGCTTTTTTTTGAATTCAGGAATAAATCCTGGTTTTCGGAGAGTAGGATGGAATTTAGTTCAGGAGAGCTAGCAAACCTTTGCGCTATTGATCAGCCGATAATAGGGGAGGCAGTCCCGTTCAACATCAGCACGATAATCAGAGACGGTTATATTCGTCTGCATGGCAGGAATAAACTGGCGTGGGAAGAATCAATTAAAAAATACTCACAAACTGAAAAGGTGAGTAATCCAAGTGCACGGTATCATTATTATTACAGTCCTTCAGAAATGCAGGAACTCCGCCTGAAGATTGAAAAAACAGCAGAATCTGCCCGGGGTGATGTGTTTGTTATTTTTAATAATCATCCATTTGGTTATGCTCCTGCTAACGCTCTGGAATTTAAACTGATGATTGAAACCCTGAAACCAGTAATACCAATGCATATCGTTCTCAATTTCCCCCGGCTGAACAATATAAATGCCTAAATTTATTTAGGTATTTAATAATGCAATAATCTGAAAGATAGATAACAGCGGGGCAATTTGAATAAAATAGTTTTCCAAGCCTGTTTTGAGCAAACTCCCCTTTAAGTTTACAGATATATATTTTATCATCACAAAACGCATTATTACTGAGTAAATCCTACGCTCATCAGCATTTCTTTGAATCATTCGAATAGTATAAATAATTTATATTCCTAAATTTAAAAAAAAGATAATGAAGAAGATATTTTTAGCGATATGGTTATTAACAACCGGAGTGCTGCTGCCACAGTGAGATCATGAAACAGAACCCGGTACGGATTTTATCTTTACTGTGAAGGTCTTTGAAAATAAACTCTATGCCCTGACTGATTCAGTGTTGTACGTAAAAGAAGGCACTGAATGGAGGCGGATTTCAATACATGGATTCTCACCCCAGCCATTGTTTTCTGTTTATGCTGAAGGTTCAAGAATCATATTAGGGACATCAAATAACGGTGCGTTTTTAAGCCATGACGGGGGTAATAGCTGGTCTTGTTTCAAAACCGGCCTTCCGGATAACGCTCTTGCTTTGACCGGTTTTGTCAAAATGGATAACTATTTGTATGCCGCAACCGGCGGGGGAGGTGTATATAGGGCACATTTTGCTCAGTTCACAACTTGGGAGCCATTTAATGCGGGATTGTCATCGGGACTTAGCTATAATATAAATAGCATATATATGGAAGGAGAAAGACTATACATTTCATCCGGCGGAAATGGTTACATTTTTTACCGGGATAAAGAAGGGCAAAACTGGATACCCAGATTTGTTGCTGATAATCTGCCTGATATAACTGTTTTCCCGGAAATTGTTTCCTTTGGAAATTTGATCTTTACAGCCGGCTCTGCTGGATTATATATAAGTCCTGACAGAGGCGATACCTGGCAGCGAATAGACGGATTGAGCGGAAGTTTTAATCCTGTTTTGATGAGTACCGGTGATGGATTAGTATATTCACCAGTAAGACTTACATCCACCGCCTCGCTTTATCTGGTAAACGGAAACGCTACTCCTCCAAAAGAACTCTTTTCTTTACCGCAGTATGCTGTTGGAAACGGAGTTTACTATTCCGGCAGGATGTACATTCCGACAGCGATAGGGCTTTATTCAAGAGAATTTCAACTGACATCAATCGAACCAGTGAACCAGCCCGCTGGATTTTCAGTACTGCCGGTTTATCCTAATCCGTTTAACAGTTCCGGAATGACTGTAATAAGGGCTGAGGAGGCAGGGGAATATAAATTGGAAATAATCAGTCTGAATGGAGAGGTTACGAAGTCGGAAAGATTTTACCTTTCCAAAGGGTCGGAATACAGATACAGAATCCAAGGGGGGAATTTGTCATCTGGGACTTATTTTCTCAGAGTGAGAGGAGAGTTTGGAATGAACTTACAAAAAATTGTATTGCTCAAATGAGAAACTCTTTAAAAGATGAGAAAAAAATGGTAAATTTACAGTTCGAATCAGAGCCAAGCCGGAGTGGCGGAATTGGTAGACGCACTGGACTCAAAATCCAGCGAGGCTCAAACCTCGTGCCGGTTCGAGTCCGGCCTTCGGTACTAAAAAAGAAACCCCCTGTGGTTTCTTTTTTTGCTTTAAAGGTATCTTAAGTTATATCTCAATTCCAACCGGGCAGTGGTCGGAACCCATAACCTCAGGATGTATTGAAGCTGATTTTATCTTTTTCTTGAAATTGTCACTTACAAAAAAGTAGTCTATCCTCCAGCCGACATTCCTTTCACGTGCTCTGGTAACCTGATCCCACCAGGTATAATTCTTCCCCTCCTGATTAAACATACGGAAGGTATCCACAAATCCGGCAGCAACAAATTTATCCATCCATTCTCTCTCAATAGGAAGGAACCCGGAAGTTTTTTCATTTTCTTTAGGACGTTCCAGATCAATTTCTTTATGAGCGGTATTAAAATCTCCACAGATAATCAGTTTCTTACCTTCTTTAGTCAGACCGGAGACATGTTCAAGAAAAGCATCATAAAAATCCATTTTATATTTTAGCCGTTCAGCATTCTTTTTACCGTTTGGATAATAATTGTTTATGAGAACAAAATCTTTGTAGTGTGCTATGATTATTCTGCCCTCATCATCAAACCGGGAAATTCCGTAACCGTATTCCACTTTAAGGGGCTTTTCCCTGGTATATATTGCAACACCGCTATAACCCTTTCGCACAATGGAGGATGAGAAATATGAAAAATACCCATCAATATTTCGAAGTTCATCTGAGAGCTGCTCCGGAGAAGCTTTTGTTTCGTTAAGACAAAGGATATCAGGGTCTTCTTTTTTCATCCAGTCAAGAAACCCCTTTTTGTGTGCCGCGCGAATTCCGTTAACATTCCAGCAGAGTAATTTCATTAGTTGCTTTCTATTTTACAAAATATAAATAATTGGGGAGTTTAATCCTGAACCCATAATTATCAAAATCGCAATCGCTGAACTGATCCCCGACGCACATAACAATTCTGTAACCTTTGTTTTTTAATTCAGAACGTTTATCGGCTTTATATTCAGCCGCAGAGGTGTAACTATGTTTCAAGGGCTTAGTAATCAGCGTATCAAATTTCGTATAGTTCTGAGCTATCAGATTATTAAAAGTCGGAGTGTATTGGGAATCATTTCTGCCCGTTATAAAAATTACCCTGAATCCTTTTTCCTGCGCCGCTTTATAAAGATTAAATACCGGCTCAATACGAGTTGCTTTTTCTTCTTTTATCCAATCGTTCCACAGGGACGGTATATATCCAAAGCCAACTTCTTTGATATGACTGTAATTAGAAAGGGCAGTCTCATCAATGTCAAAGAGGATGGCATCGGCTTCATTAGCATTGAGACCATTAAGAATTGAATAGGCAGAGTCAATGACTTTTCTTAGCTCAGTATGATACTGACCATTTTCATAATAATCAGCAACTTTCTCTTTTACCATATCCAGATTTTCTATTCCCTGACTGAAGATGCCCGTTAAACAGAGTGTCCAGATTAATGCCATTTTTTTCATTTTTACATCACATAACTTAAAGGACTGCTAAATTACGAAACTTGGGGGAAATGAGAAGAAGAATTATCAAATCGTTTTATGGAACAGGTTGTTGTAAATTTGGTTTACCTGCCTTTAAGTTGTCCGATTTGCGTAACAATCAGCCCTCAAATTTGATAAGGTCGGGTGTAAATGATTTGAAAATTACCTAAAATATTGCTTTATTTGAGATTAAACTTTATAATTATACTGGCGCGTTCGTCTAGTGGCTTAGGACGCTGCCCTCTCAAGGCAGAGATCACGGGTTCGAATCCCGTACGCGCTACAGATTTCCCAGTCGATGGGTAAAACCGACCAACTTCCATTATTTCCAAAATTTCAGAATCCACGAATGAGATACAAAAAACATATTTTTATTTGCGAGAATAAGCGTCCTGATGGCCATCCCCGCGGTTGCTGTGCCACAAAGGGCTCAGCCGAAATAAAGGAGTACTTGAAGAGCCGCTTAAAAGAGGAGGGTATGCTCTCTGAGTACCGTGCCAATACCGCCGGATGCCTGGATGCGTGTGAATTTGGACCTTCAATAGTTGTTTATCCGGAGCAGGTTTGGTATGGGGCGGTTTCAAAGTCTGATGTTGACGAGATAATTGAATCTCATCTGAAAAAGGGGAAACCGGTTGAGCGGCTGATGATAAGAGATCAGCGATTTGAGAGGAATTTTGATAGATAAGAGAGACTCCCATCGGCTGGGCAAGATAATTTCTACCCTGAAAGAAGAGTATCCAGAAGCGAAAATTGCTCTAAACCACAGTGACCCATTTCAATTACTGGTTGCAACCATACTCTCAGCGCAATGCACAGATGAAAGGGTTAATCAGATAACGCCGACTCTTTTCAGGAAATACCCTGATCCTGCCAGTTTTGCGGCCGCAGATAGGGAAATTCTTGAAAAAGACGTTTTCTCAACAGGTTTTTATCGTCAAAAAGCTAAAAACATCATCGAGTGCTGTAAATTGCTAATGGATAGTCATGGTGGTAAAATTCCACGAAATATTGAAGATTTGGTGAGATTACCGGGAGTTGGTAGAAAAACTGCTTCGGTTGTTTTGGGGAACGGTTATGGTATCCCTGCTATCGCGGTTGATACTCATGTTGTACGGCTCTCCAACCTGCTGGCACTGGTTGAAACAAAAGATGCTGAGAGAATTGAAATGAGATTAAAGGAACTGACTGAGCCCTCAGATTGGGTCATTCTCAGCCACCTCTTCGCCCACCATGGCAGAAAAATCTGTATAGCAAGAAGACCTGCCTGCGGGGACTGTGTTATCTCTGTTTACTGCCCATCCAGACAAAAGTAATACTCTACCTGAATTTTAGCCCTTGACTAATATCCTAATTCTTCGGTATGTTTGCCTAAAACAAGGAAAAAACTTAGAGATTTTTGATACCATTTTAAATATATTCAGAACTGAAATCTGACATGGCACTCAAAAGTCTTTTTTTCCTGATAATTATTAGCAATATATCTGTAATTGCTTCTGATTTACGTATCCTTCAGTTTGGGAGAGATTTCCTGATTCTGGAATATACCCCTCGTTATACTGACACCTCATTCAGTCTCTTCAATACCCAGAAGCGTGATATTCGTTTTCTGAATATGTCCGTGCTTAATCCTTTAGAATTTGGAAAACTTCCCGTCAAATTCAGAAAAATAATAATCGGACTCCCTTCGCAGCAAAACCCTGTCATAGAAATTCTTAGCAGTGAGTCAGGTGAATTATACGGCGAACTATTGCCTATACCCAAAACGGCTAAACAGGAAGGTAAAATCTTATTCGAATATACGGATGCCACGAATTCTGAAGTAACATCTGCTAACTTAGGTAATCAGAATGAAATTCTCAGTATGGGTGAAACAACCATATTGAGAGATATGAATATTCAGGAATTGTTAATATATCCGGTATCTGCTGAAGGGAACGGCAAAATTAAATTTCTTAAGCGTGTAGTTATGCGAATTACCTTCAGGGGAGTTCCTCAGCAGACAGCAGAGGGATATAGCGATGATTTGTTGGACGGAGTGGTTGTAAATTATAAACAAGCTCTAAGATGGATGTCAAAACCCGTCCGCCTCAATAAGGCAGTTACTCCTTCGGTATTTGCTTCTGGTAAATGGGTCAAATTTACCGTTCCTCAGGAAGGTATATACAGAATAAACCGATCAGCACTGGCTTCATACGGTATTGATGCAGCGACAGTTGACCCACGAACCATAAAGATCTATAACAACGGGGGTAAAGTTCTTCCCGAATCTAACGCAATCAGCCGACCTAACGACCCGCAGGAAATAGCCATTCAGATAATAGGGGAGCAGGATGGTAAGTTCGATGAGGGGGATTATATACAGTTCTATGCAAGGTCGGTAAATTTCTGGGAATATAACAACCAGCAAAAGAGATTCAAAAGGAATGTTCATCCTTACTCTGAAAATAATTTTTATTTTATTACCTCTGGTAGTCTGATAGGGAAAAGGATGCAGACTATTTCCGGCGCAGATTTGCCTGGCGCAATTTCGGTAACCACTACCACAGCATTTAAACACCTTGACGAAGATAAAATAAATATTGGGAAAAGCGGTAGTAATTTTATGGGGGATGAGTTCAATGAGTTTTCAAAGACAAAATCTTATATGAACCGACTGGAAGGTTATCTGCCTAATTCTCAGATCCGGTACCACTACCGTTTTGCTAATTCGTATATAAGTGGCGTGGGTTTCCAGATAAGTGAAAATAATACTGTTATTCTGAATAAGACCCTTTTGGGATTTGGCAGTGATCAGTATATATATGGTGTGCCGGATTCATCAACTGTAACATATTCAGGTTCTTTAACTGAAGGCAGAAGTGTCCTTAAGTTTACTTATAATGCTCCCGGGGCTTCAGCAAAAGGATATCTTGATTTTTTTGAAATCTATTACACTCGTTCACTGAGCGCACTTGAGAGTGATGAAATTATCTTTTTTTCCCCTTCAACTGCCGGAAGTTACGAGTATCAGCTAAGTAATTTTTCAAATTCTGCTATATCTGTCTATGATATAACTGATTTTTCTGACGTAAAAATAATAACCCATCCTTCCTATCCTTCGGGCGGTGAGTTTAAGTTTTCTGCATTAGTCGGTCTTAATGACGTAAGAAAATATGCAGCGGTAAACGGCTCCAAAATTTTAACTCCTCAGGTGGCGGGTGAGGTTCGAAATCAGGATATTAAATCTTTTACTGACGGTGCCCGTTTATTAATAATCTCACCTGATGAATTCCGCACGCAGGCAGACCGGCTGGCAGAATTTCGCTCTTCCGGCTCCAAGTTTCCGATAAGTGCCAAAGTATTTTCAGTAAATGAGATTTTTAATGAATTTGGCTGCGGTATCAGGGATGTCACTGCAATCAGGGATTTCATCCGTTACGCTGATCAGAACTGGACGATAAGACCTGATTATATTTTACTCTTTGGTGATGGCGATTATGATTTCAAGAATGTTGAAAAAGCAGGAATGAATTTTATACCGCCCTATCAGACTGAACAATCATTTTATGAAATATTATCATTCAATTCAGATGATTATTTTGGTTCAATATCAGCAGCTTCACCCTCTCTTCAGACTCCCATCGGCAGAATACCGGTTCAAAATCTTCGTGAGGCAAAAAATGCAGTTGATAAAATAATTGCTTATGAAGGCAATAAGGAACAGACTCTCTGGCGAAATCTTATAACTCTTGTTGCTGATGATGGACTGACTTCAACTGGTAACGAAGGTTCACTTCATACGGGGCAATCAGAAACATTATCATCACTCATTCCGCAGTCTTTTGATATTAGAAAGATATATCTTGCAAGTTACCCGACTGTATTATCAAGTTTTGGTCGGAGGAAACCTGGGGTCAATGAAGCAATCATCAACGCGGTTAATGAAGGAACTCTGATTCTGAATTACATAGGACACGGAAGTCCTGAACTTTGGGCGCATGAACAGGTTTTTGTTAAGGATGTAACAATTCCGCAACTGATAAATAAAGATTTCTTCTTTTTAACAGCAGCCACCTGTGACTTTGGATATTTTGATAAAACTAATGCACAAAGCTCAGCAGAAGTACTTTTGCATAAAGAGAATTCAGGAGCAATCGGCATTTTCACAGCAACCCGACCTGTTTATTCTTCGTATAATGCAGCACTTAACGAAAGATTTTATGCCGGATTGTTAGACCCTGGCAGAGACAGTGAAGGACTACCTGTCACCCTGGGTAAGGCCTATTTTGCAGCGAAATTACAGTCCTCTTTGGATAATGACAGAAAGTTTCACTTGTTGGCTGATCCGTCATTAAGATTGCACGTGCCAGTGCTTCCGGGAAGTGTGGACTCGGTGAACTCACTTTCAACAACAAATGTGGTTCAAATTAACGCATTAAATAATGTAACGGTTAAGGGTACTGTAAAAAATCTGAACGGTACACCGAATACTGCGTTTAACGGAGAAGGTATATTAACCATATATGACTCTGACCGTTTCGCTCCAATTCCGGAGTTTGGCAGTAACTATACAATCAGGCAGCAGGGGGGTGTAATATTTAAGGGAAAAGTTTCAGTCATTAATGGGTTATTTCAGGCGTCCTTTGTTGTGCCTAAAGATATTTCTTATGAAACAAGAAACGGCAAAATTGTCCTATACTTTTACGATCAGGAAAATGACGGATTAGCTTTTACCAAGAATATCATAGTCGGCAGTGCCGGTAACCCTTTGGCAGATGATGGCCGCGGTCCTGAAATTGAGATTTACTTTGATTCTTTTGACAATATTTCAGGAACCCTGATTCGTCCGAATTCCGCTTTACTATTGAAACTCTCTGATGAAACCGGAATTAACACAACTGGACTTGGTCTGGGGCATAAAATGGAAGCAAGACTGAATGATAATGAAGCAGCAACTATAGACCTTTCAGAACATTTTACCGGTGATCTGGACTCAGGCGGTAAGACAGGAATTGTCCAGTATCCGCTGACCGGTCTTCAAAAAGGAAAGTATAAAATAGCAGTTTCGGCCTGGGATGTTTTTAATAATAATTCTAGTGAAACCTCCTATTTTGAGGTAGGGTCAGAAGAAGATGTAGATATTTCTGAGGTTTATAATTACCCTAATCCGTTCAGTTCTGGCACAACGTTTACGCTTCAGCACAACTATTCAGAATCGGTTCGGGTCAAAATACGAGTATTTACTGTGGCCGGCAGGTTGGTTTACTCCGGCGAATCGACCAACCTGAGTGACAGATTTGTACGCATACCTTGGGACGGAAGGGACAACGACGGCAATCTTTTAGCCAACGGAACATACCTTTATAAGGTAATAATTTCCGGCATGAGCGGTACTGCAAGCCGCGAGTTTTTCAGCAAATTATCAATCCTGAAATAGGTATATTGCTAGTCTTGTTTAAAATATTAGCCAGTTTCAGGCACTTAACAGGTATTTATTAAACGGAGATCTCATTACATGAAGTTCAAAAATCAATTAATCGCTGCAGCACTCCTCCTGATGCTTTTCCCGGGCAAAATGTTTGCTCAGGGTGAAGCCGCTGTACCATTCCTTCTGTTGGCACCTGACTCGAGGTTTAGTGCCTTAGGAGAATCAGGTACCGGACTGGCGGATAATGCATCAGCAATTTTTTGGAATCCTGCAGGTATCGCATTTTTGAGTGGACAGGAATTTACTTTCACTCATAGTAACTGGCTGCCACAGTTTAAGTTAGACCTGTTTTATGATTATGCCACCTACAGAAATTATATCCCTGAAATAGACGGTAGTGTTACTGCAAGTATCACCTATATGAACTATGGTGAATTTGTAAGAACCGGTGAAACTGGTCCGGAACCACTTGGTACTTTCCGTTCTTTTGATGCTGCTCTTACTCTTGGGTATGCAACTAAACTTGCTAAAGACTGGGGAGTTGGTTTCAATTTCAGGATCATTCATAGTAACCTTTCTGATCAGCCGACTGCTGAGGAACAAGGGTCTGGTGTTGCAACTACAGTTTCATTTGATTTAGGTGCTATGTGGCGTCCTTCAACAATGGTGATACCTTTTACCGATTATGACATGGGCAATCAGTTTAGCTTTGGTGCTAATCTGAGTAATCTTGGTCCAAAGATTTTTTATATTGACAAGGCACAGGCAGACCCAATTCCAACAAACATTCGGCTTGGATTTGCTCACCGAATTTTCGCGGATGAATATAACTCACTTACCTGGACGCTTGATTTCAGTAAACTTTTGGTTAAAAAAGATACCACAGGTCAGAGCGAAGAGTTTTATCAGGCACTGTTCACCTCATGGGTTGATAAACCATTCGCAGATGAATTACGTGATATTGTGACCTCATTCGGTCTCGAATACTGGTACGGACAGCCGGGCGATTTCCTTTTTGCCCTCAGAGGCGGTTTCTTTTATGAAGACCCCTCATTCGGGAACAGAAAGTTTATGACTCTTGGGGCAGGTATCAGATATGATATATACGGTTTTGATTTTAGTTATATATCAACTTCCGTCTTTAAAGGCGGAGAAAATCATCCACTTTCTGACACACTCCGCTTTACCTTCCTGGTTGGCTGGGATGCGCTTCCGGAAAGTATTAAAGGATTACCGAGAGGTCTATGATTTTGAAATCCCGCGGGATACTCCTATTACTTTTTGCTGTACTGAGCCACGTTTCCGTGGCTCAGCGCTATATACCTGCACCTGAAGGAAACAGTGGTAAAATAATCACGAATTCATCTCCTGCATCAGGCACACTTCGCGTTCTTGCGATTCTGGTTGAGTTCCAGAGCGATTATGACAGAACAACGGTCGGTAACGGGCAATTTGATTCAATATACACTCGCAACTGGGGCAGTAATATTCTTGATCCGCTGCCGCATGACTCTGCATATTTTTCAGCACACCTTGAGTTTGCAAAAAATTATTACTCGAAAGTTTCCCGTGGGGCACTCTCTCTGCAGTACACCGTACTGCCTCAGGTGATCACACTTAGTAAAACCATGAGGGAATACTCACCCCCGATAAGATCGACTGACTTTACACCCATGGTTAACTTTTACGAGGAATCGTGGCAGAAGGCAGATGAATTATATCCCGGGTATGATTTTTCTGCTTACGATCTCTTCTGTGTTTTTCACGCAGGAGTCGGGAGAGATGTGAGTCTGCCGGGTAGTCTGAACAACGAAAGAGACCTTCCCTCAGTTTATTTTAATCTTGAATCATTCAGAAAATATAAAGGTGCCGGTTATAACGGAGTGCCTGTTTCTTCAGGAAATTTCACCATTAAGAACTCAATGATTCTTCCGCAAACGCAGAACAGGGAACTTGAATCTTTCGGCAATTATTATCTGGTAGAATTAACGATTAATGGTCTATTAGTTTCGTCTATCGCAAGCCACTTAGGACTTCCGGATTTATTTGACACAAAAACCGGACTTAGTGCTATCGGCAGATTCGGTTTAATGGACGGGCAGTCAATATTTGCTTACAACGGTGTATTTCCTCCGAACCCTTCTGCCTGGGAAAGAATTCAGCTTGGGTGGGATTCCGCTATTCCACTTAATGATACCTTAAGCCGTAATAATGCTCTGCATAAATTAACAGCAGTTTCTTCATCATCACCGGCAGATACAAATATATATAAAGTAAGTCTTACCGCGGACGAGCACTACTACATAGAAAACCGGCTGAAAGACAGCGGTAATGATGGTATTACTTTTACCATCTCGAACAACGGAACTGTCTATCAGAAGACTTTTACCAGGGATACATCATGGTTTAACAGTTTTACGGTTGATTCACTCGAAGGTGTGATTACTAATGTGGATGATTTTGACTGGGCACTGCCAGGAAGCGGACTACTTGTCTGGCATATTGATGAAAAAGTAATTCGTGAAAATCTTTCTTCCAATCAGGTAAACGCCGACAAATTACGCAGAGGCGTTGATCTTGAGGAAGCTGATGGTATTCAGGATATCGGAGAACAGTTTACAACTATTTTTGGGGATGTGCTGGTTGGGGAAGGAGATGATTTTGATCTTTGGTACAATACTAATGAAGCTGACCTTTATAAAAACGAATTCTCAGATGTAACAAGGCCTGATACCCGAAGTAATGCCGGTGCGTATTCACAGGTAAAGTTGTACGACTTTTCATCAATTAGCAAGATTGCATCTTTCAGACTCGGTTCCTCTGCACCTGGAATTAAACCGGTTACTTCCACAGGTAATTATCCGGCTAATCTTTCCACTGTCAGATATTTTTCTGCAGGGTCAGTTAATTATAAAGTTGAGGAATTTGATTCAATTATTGTTGTCTCATCACCATCAGTGTTATATGTAAGTAAGAGCAGTGGAAGGGCAGCTTATTATACTGACGTAAATGACTTAATTATTATTACAGCAAACGATTCGACTGTAACTCAGTCTGTTGTCAGCGGTGCTATAATGATTCAGAATACTTACAAGCCAGGTTTCAAAATAAGTACCGGTCCGGCTGTTCAGGCAGATGTGATATATGTTGGAAGCAATGACGGTATTCTGCGTACTTTCAAAATGGCAAAAAATGGCACAATTCTGCCGATTGCAGATGTATCTTACCCTGGTGTTGAGATAAGTAAAATCTATCCCTACCCGGTTACCAGTTATGCAGTTGCGAAGAACGGAGCAAAGTTCATTGTTTATGCGGGAAGCGTTGAAATCTTTTCGACAAACGAAGAAATAATTGCCCTTTTTGTTACAAGATTTACTGACGGTACAGAAAAAATATATCTTACTACTTCATCAAATGAACTGGTAGTTATCAATAGATCATCTTCGGAAATATTGGTCTCAAAACGGCTGATGATTACTTCAAGTGCTGCGTTCGGAATAAATGATGATGCGACTGAAGTGGTTATTATATCCGCAGATGGGTTGAATTTGACAGCCGGAAATATATACAATATTCCGGCAGCAAATTTTCCCCTGGACCTGACCTCTGAGATTATTTCAAATATTGCTTTTGGGAGAAATTCTAATGGTGAAGGAACTATCTTTTTTGCAACGAAAGATGGACTCTTGCATGGTATCTCACTTAATTCCGGAAATCAGATAGGAGGATTTCCGCTGCCATTTGCCAGTGGTAATTCTGTAAGAATCATGCTCCGCAGGAATACTGACAGAACAGCACTGATTGCTCATTCTGATAACGGTTCTTATTCGGAATGGCACCTTACAGATATTGCTAATAATATTATTTGGTCGGGAGAACAGGGCGAGGATGGTTCATACTCTGCAGTTACTCTTTTACCAAAGAATCTATCAGGCGGTGAACTTCTTGAAAAATCTAAAACTTATAATTACCCGAATCCCGTCAGTGAGGGGAGCACACAAATCCGGTTTTTTGTAAGCGAAGATGCTGTTATAACTATCCGGGTATTCGATATTGCTGGTGATCTTGCTGCGGAATTAAAAACCAATGCTGCGGGCGGCTTTGACCAGGAAGTGAATTGGAATGTTGCCGATATTCAGAGTGGTATTTATCTTGCCCGTGTTGAGGCAGTTACTTCTTCCGGCAAAAAAGATCACAAAATAATTAAGATTGCTGTCGTTAAATAGACTTCTCCATTGGAGCTGATGAAAATATTTCTTCCTATTGTATTCGTTCTTTTTTTTTCTCCCGGTGTTTATTCACAGTTTACTGAGTTTCATCCTGAACTTGAGTGGTACACTATAAAGGGCAAACACAGTGTGGTTCATTATCATAAAGAAGCTGAACGGACCGCTAAAGTTACTGCCAAAATTTGTGATGAAATCTGGGAACCTATTACACGGCTCTATGGATATGAACCCGAAACCGTTCATTTTGTTATAAAAGATATAGACGACTATTCAAACGGAGCAACATACTTTTTTGATAATAAAATTGAAATCTGGACAAGTGCATTGGATTTTGATTTGCGCGGCACTCATAACTGGCTGCGTAATGTAATCAGTCACGAATTTACACATATGGTGCAGATTCAGGCGGCTTTAAAAGTGGGCAGAAGAGTTCCCGCGCTATACCTGCAATGGCTGAATTATGAAGATAAACGCAGACCCGATATTCTCTATGGCTTTCCTAATGTAATTGTCTCGTATCCACTGGCTACTCTTAATATGCCTGCATGGTTTGCTGAGGGAACTGCTCAGTATATGCGTGAGGAGTTCAATTATGATTATTGGGATGCCCACCGTGATATGATTCTCCGTTCCTATATAACAGGCGGCAATATGCTCACCTGGAACCAGATGGGAGTCTTTGAGAAAACGAGTCTTGGTAACGAATCTGTTTATAATACAGGTTTTGCATTAACCAGATATATTTCCCAGAAATACGGTGAAGATAAATTACGGGATATTACTAAAAAGCTGGGTGTCTGGTCTAATTTTACCATTGATGCGGCAATCGAAGATGTTCTTGGAATTACCGGAAAGCAACTGTACAATGAGTGGATTAGTTATCTTGAAAATTATTACAAAGAGGCGCTTGAACCAGTAAGAAAGAATCCGCTCACAGGAACGCAGCTTGCAGTTGATGGCTTCGGCAATTTTAATCCCGTATTTGCTGACAGCGGAAAGAAAATCCTTTATATTTCCAATTCTGGTAATGACTACATGAGTCTCACTTCTCTTTTTGAATATGATCTTCAGAAGAATGAGTCAAAAAGGATAACAGGTCCGGTAAGGTCAACCTTTGGTTTATTTGACGATGAGAAGAAAATTCTTTACGCAAAAATTACCGATGACAATAAAAACTGGTATAACGTTCATGATTTGTTCGTTTACGACAGGAAGGAGGCGGAAGAAACCCGTCTTACTTATAATCTGAGAGCAAATCAGCCCTCTCTTTCCCACAAAGAAGATAAAGTGGTATTTGTTTTCCAGAAAGACGGAACGACTAACCTTGCAACCGTGAACATTGATGGCACTGGATTTCAGCAGGTAACAAGCTTCAAAAACGGGGAACAGATATTTAACCCTTCATTTTCGCCGGATGATTCACGAATTATTTTTGACTACTCTGACTTTGATAACCGAGATGTAGCAGTTTACTCATTCAAAACCGGAAAACATGATTTCCTGCTTGAGTCGCGGAATGATGAACGAAATGCTTTTTTCCTTAATGATACAACAATTGTATTTTCAGCAGATTATAATGGCATTTTTAATATCCATAAATTTATCATAAACAAAGGTCAGATCCTTCAACTCACTAACGTAGAGGGGGGTGCATTTATGCCTGCGGTTGACAATGATGGCACCATTGCTTATAGCGGATATACTTCTAAAGGATATAAGTTATTCCGAATTCCGGCTGACAGCGTTAAGGTCATTGCTAAAAGTGATAATTATTTGGGTGTTAAAGAATTTCCTATAAATGATTTTAAGCCATTGGGTGATTTAACTGAAGACCAGATCCAGGCATTCAAAAACTTTAAGGATGATATACTTCCGGAGTATGAATCTTCAAAATATAGCGGTGCTTTTTCAAAACTGACTTTTTTCCCTGTTCTTCGTCTCGATAATTATAATACCGGAAACTCTCCGATTCAGAGAATAAAGCCAGGCGTATATTTTACATCATCAGACATGTTAAACAGGTATTCAATTTTTGGCGGTGCAACCATCAATACCCGGTTTGAGCGTGATCTTTTCATGATGTTTGAATATAAGAACAAGATTCCGCTGCTTTATGACCTGGGTATTAAACCAGAGCTTGCACTTGAGCTTTTTAATGTGAGCAGAAAAGCAGATGTTGATATCATTTTTGATGAAGACCTGCCTACTGTTTCGACTGGTGTAACTTACAATCTTTTTGAGGCAGCCATCAGGGCAAGCCACAGAATCTTTACCAGAGATCAGAACCTTGAATTTAGATATGCATTCTCCAGATATACCGCTTCGCTTGGTTCGTTTATTCTGCCTTTAGAAGGGGATCCGCAGCTTTACCCGACTACGAATGATGAATATCTTATTGGCAGTAACTTTATGCTGAAGTACAGATTTGCAGCATTGTATCCTTATGTGGATGCTGAAATTAACCCAATTGGGACTCAGATAGAATTAACCTATAATCTTGAACTGAACAAGTATAATCCAGACGGAAATTACACGATAGACAATGGAATACTTGTACCGCTCTATAGTGATTTTAATTTTTCCAGGTTAGAACTTCTGGCAAAACACAACTGGAGACTTTCAGGCAGTCACGGTCTGGAATTAACAATCAGGGGTGGTACCATACTGGGAGAAGAAGTACCTGACTTCTTTGATTTTTATCTGGGTGGTTTGGTCGGAATGCGTTCCTATCCTTTTTACTCACTCAGCGGAAATGAAATAGCCATGGTAAAAGCAGCTTACCGATTTCCGCTTTTTAAGGATATAGATTTTTCAGCAGGACATCTTTACTTAGATAAAATCTTTTTGGAAGTGTTCGCCGAAGCAGGAGAGGCCTGGAACACATACTCCGCTAAAATTGCAAATATTAAAAAAGGGGCGGGAGCCGAATTGAGATTCTCGCTTAATTCGTTCTATCTTTTCCCGACTTCAATATTTTTGAATGCGGCTTACGGGTTTAGTTCATTTGAGAGAGATGTTCGTGAAGAAAAAGTTCGTTACGGAAAAGAATGGAATTTTTACGCAGGTGTACTTTTTGGATTTGATATTTAGAATTATATGAAAAAAATTTTAGTAATATTTGCCTTAAGTTCACTTTTAGTATCTGCACAACAATCGGGGACCTTATCAGGAAGTCTGTCCTTAGACAGTAAAAATATCGGGTTACTTCCCACTGTTGCTAAAAATTCTGTTCTGCCTTCGGCTGAAAAGAAGAAGCCATTGGTTAATGGACTGCTTTCACTGGTTTTACCCGGAGCCGGACAGTTTATGGCTGAGTCATATATTGAAGCAGGAATTTTTGCCGCTCTTGAAATAACAGCCATAAGTTTTGCTGTTATAAATGACGGGAAAGGTGACGATCAGACAAATTCATTCCAGAAGGTCGCAGATGACCGGTGGAGCGTTGTCAAATATGCCCAGTGGCTGAATACCTATAAAAATGCTGCTATTCCTATTGATCCGAATACCTCACTCCGCCCATGGGAAAGGGTTAACTGGGACTCCCTTAATACTTATGAGAGCACTTTTTCGCACCGTCTTCCTAAACACGGGGAACAGCAGTACTATGAACTTATTGGCAAGTATCATCAGTATAGCCCTGGCTGGGATGAGTTTAATCCTGCAAACAGCAATAACGCTGAGATTCCGCCGATATTTCTCTCGTATGCCGGTATGCGCGGTAAAGCAAATGATTACTATAATAATGCAACTAAAGCTGTTTTAGCTATATATATAAATCATTTTTTGAGCGCAGTGCACGCAGTCTGGGCAACAGCATTATATAATAACAATTTGTCTCTTAATCTCCGTTTTGATGAAAACGAATTCCGTTATGCAGGAAATCTTTCACCCCGTTTAACCCTGAAAGCAAATTTTTAATGTCAAAGATTCCAATTGTCGTAATAGCAGGCCGTCCAAATGTTGGCAAGTCCACATTGTTTAATCGGCTGACAAAAAGCAAGGAAGCAATTGTTGATGATATCTCCGGGGTCACTCGTGACCGTAATTATGGTGAAGTTGAATGGAATAACAAAGTTTTCCGATTGATTGATACTGGCGGATATGTACCGGAATCTAAAGATATTTTTGAAGCTGCTATACGTGAACAGGTGCATATTGCCGTTGATGAAGCAGATGCGGTAATCTTCCTTGTTGACAGTCGGACAGGTATAACCCCCCTTGATTTTGAAATTACCAAAATCTTCAGATTATCAGCTAAAAAGATTTTTCTGGCTGTAAATAAGGTTGATTCAGAGAATTTTGATTCTCTGACTTCGGAATTTTACAAATTAGGACTTGGGGAACCTTATGGTATCAGTGCAATAGGCGGAAGAAGACTTGGTGATTTCTTAGATGCACTTACTCAGGATTTCTCCCCGAAGGAGGAGGAGTCAGTAGATGATACACAGCTAAGTATTGCCCTTGTAGGAAGACCAAACGTAGGAAAGTCCTCCCTAACGAATGCTTTACTCGGCTACGACCGCAGCATAGTTACCGATATTCCAGGAACTACCCGCGACAGCATAAACTCTGTACTTAAGTATTATGGAAGGGAAATCATCCTTGTTGATACGGCAGGTCTCAGGAAAAAAGCCAAAGTTAAAGAAAACATAGAGTTTTATTCTACCGTTAGAACACTCCGTGCTATTGCAGAATCCACAGTTGTGGTCCTCATGCTTGATGCCACAATGGGTTTAGAAAACCAGGATCAGAAAATTCTTGAGGAGGCAGTGAACAGAAGAAGGGGGATAATCATTGCTGTAAATAAGTGGGACTTAATTGAAAAAGATACAGATACGGCGCGGCAGTGGGAACTGGCACTTTATAAAATGCTGGGGAAATATGATTACGTCCCGGTAATATTTATTTCCGCCTTAACCAAACAGAGAATTTATAAGCTGATTGACCTGGTTCAGGAAGTTCATGATGAACGGATGAAAAAAATACCGAATAATGAATTGAATGAAATTCTTCAGGAAGAAATCCAGAAAACACCACCACCTTCCGGTCCAACAGGCAAAGAAATTAAAATTAAATTCATAACTCAGGTTGGAACATATTACCCTGTTTTTCTATTTTTCGGTACACAGCCAAAATATCTTCCGGACAATTATAAACGTTTTCTTGAGAAGAAAATCCGTGAAAGGTTTGGCTTTAAAGGAGTTCCAATGACCTTAAGTTTCCGTCAAAAATGAAGCCCTTTACCGTTGCGGTAATTGGGGGTAATGCTGCTGGTGCTGCCGCTGCTGCTAAAGCGAAGCGGGTTAACCCATCTGCAAG
Source organism: Ignavibacteriaceae bacterium (assembly GCA_020848375.1). Lineage (GTDB taxonomy): Bacteria > Bacteroidota > Ignavibacteria > Ignavibacteriales > Ignavibacteriaceae > H2-BAC3. The sequence continues at coordinate 10,492 of JADLAF010000091.1, read as the reverse complement.
GGTAGTTCTATTTGAAAAAACCGGGTATATCTCGGTTGGGGTTTGTGAATTTCCATTCGTCCTTTCCGGAGAAATTAAAGAACCGGCCTCACTGTTATTTTATACTCCTTCTAAATTCTCCGAAGAAAAAAAGGTTGATGTTTTCATCGAATCTGAAGTGCTTTCAATTGATGCAAAAGAACGGATTTTGAATTTTAAGTCTTCAGGGGATGATGCTGAACTTAGCTTATCTTACGATAAACTTATCATCGCTACGGGCTCCCGCCAGAGTGAATTCCCCGGTTTAGACACTGATCTTGAAAACGTTTTATGGCTAAAAAAGTACCCTGATTTGATTCGGACAAAAGGGTATTTGGAAGTCAATAAACCATATCATACAATTATCATAGGTTCTGGTTATCTTGGTTTAGAAATAGCTGAGGCAATGGTTAATAGGGGAGCTGAGGTAACCGTTTTAGAGAAACTATCTGAAATCCTGCCTTCTGCAGAGCCAGAATTCTCAGCTATACTTACAGGTTTGCTGCAAGCGAATAAGGTTGAAGTTATTACTAATTTGGAAAAAATAACTTTTAATACCGATTCGGGCAGGGTGAAGTCCGTCAAGGCGGACTCAAGACTGATTGAAACAGACGCTGTCTTTCCGGTTGTTGGGTTCAGGCCTGACACACGATTTTTGGCAGGAATGGATTTTAAGCGTGGTACTTTTGGTGAAATATTCACTGATGTCTTTATGAGAACAAATGTTCCTCACATATTTGCGGCAGGGGATTCAGCCGGGGTTAAGAATTTTCTTACTGGGAAGAACCAGATATTTTATAGCGCAAAAGTTGCTCACACAACAGGACATATCGCAGGGAACAATGCGGCAGGAAAAAATGAGCAATTCCTCGGAGCAATACCAGTGACCAGTTTCAGATTGTTCGGGAAGTATTTTTCACAGACTGGGTTAACTGAAAAGTCAGCTCGGGAGCATGGGTTTGTTACCAAATCTGCTTTTGGTTCAATGACGAATCTGGTTCACGTTATGCCGGAGTCTATAAATACAGCAGCAAAACTAATCATAAACAGATTAAATAATCAGATTATAGGAGCATCCTTTTTAGGCGGCAAAGAGGTTTCAGGACTTTCTGATCTAATCACTCTAATGATAAGAAATAGAATGACTTATAGCGGTTTACTTGAGACTGATTTTAATTATACTCCTGCGCTTTCACCATTTAGAAATATTCTGATTTCTTTGATTCATAAAATAAACAAAGGTTAGAATGAGTTTATTAGTATGTGATTTTCCGTTAGTTAAAACTGCCATCACACGCCTTAGAGACCGAAACACGGAGCACACTGAGTTTCGCAGGAATGTAAGGTATATTTCGCGCGTGTTAGCTCTTGAAGTCTCAAAGAATTTTTCGCTCAATGAATATCAGGTTCAAACCCCTCTTGAAGCAACCACAGGTTTCCGGTTTGAGAAAGAAGTGATTCTGCTCCCGATTCTGCGCGCAGGTCTTGGGATGTTAGATGGATTTCTGGATATCATTCCGAATGCAAAAGCCGGACATATAGGACTTCAGAGAAATGAAGTAACTCTGCAGCCGGAGAAATATTATTTTAAGGTACCTGAAATTATTGATCCAATTGTAATTATTCTTGATCCGATGCTTGCCACCGGAGGAAGTGCTTCAGCCGCAATAAGCAAAGTTAAGCATTTGACAACAGGGAAAGTATATCTCATTTCCGTTATTTCAGCTCCTGAAGGTGTGAAGCGGGTTGAGTCAGATTTCCCGGATATACAAATTTATACCGCAACCCTCGACCGGGAATTAAATACCAAGGGTTATATACTTCCTGGGCTTGGGGATGCCGGAGACCGAATTTTTGGTACATAAATTTTGTTTCTTGCTCATTTTTTTTACCTCCATTTCATTTACTCAGCGGTTTTCTGATCCGGCAGTTGATAAAGTATTCAAAGAGGGAATAACACTCGCCCTCAACGGAGAATATGATGAAGCCCGTCTGCTGCTTGAAAATCAGCAGTTCAAAAATTCCAAATTTCCTTTTTATGAAATTCTAAGCGCTGCCTCAGAAATCGGGTTTGCTTATGATTATGCACTTCCGGCGAACAATAAAAAGATACATACTTTTCTTGACGAAGCAGCGCAAAAACTAAAGAAAGTACCATCTGAGCCAGATAATCAGGTGTGGATAAATTATTGTTCGGGTTTGATTAACGGCTACCGGGCTATTCTTTATGCTTATAATTCAGAGTGGATGTCATTTATAAATGCGGGTTTAGATGCTGTTTCATTTTACGAAAAATGTATTGAAATAGACCCCCAGTTCGGAGATGCCTTTGCCTCAATCGGAGCTTTTAAGTTTTGGAGGAGCGAAAAGCTGTCATTCCTCAACTGGATGCCATTTGTGAGTGACGAAAGAGAATTTGGCAGGAGTATGCTGGAAAAGGCCCGCAGAGTTGAAACCTATCATACCTACTTTATCTACAAGAATTTATTCGATATTTATTATCTGAAAGAGGATTATTCAAAAGCGAGAGATGTCCTGAACGAGGCAACAACAAAATATCCAAATGCCAGGATGTTTCAGTATGATCTGGCCCGCTATCTGGGAAGAGAAAAACCCCTTGAGGCAATAAAAATCCTTCAGCAGATACTGACCTCTTACGATCCCGCAAAAGTTAAAAACAGAATTAATGAGCTTCGGATAAAAGGTAGAATGGTTAACCTATATAATAAAGCCGGGCAAAAGGATAAAGCAAAATCGCTTGCCGATGAAATTCTGTCAGTGAAGGGACTTTCAGAGTATGAACAGACCAAGCTGGAAAAGTCCATAGAGCGTGTAAAAGAAATAAGGGAAGAATTAAAATAATCCCTGATTTTTAAAGGAAAAATCAACTTATCCCTTGAAATTCAGAAAAAAAAATCACATATTAGAGACCAAACTAAAGGTCTCAAAAATTGGCTTCCGCTACTATTTCATTTAAAGCAGAAAAAGAAGAATTGCTTCGGCTCTGTTCCCGGAATATACCGAATTTCCGGTCGGATGTTGTTGAAAAAGCATTCGACTTTGCAATGGAAGCCCATAAAAACTTTGTCAGGAAGTCAAACGAGCCATTCTTTTCACACCCGATAGCCGTAGCCAGAATTCTTGCTTCTGAACTCCCCTTGGACGATGTCTCTGTTGCCTGCGGGTTGCTCCATGATGTGGTCGAGGATAATGATAACTATAATATTGATATCATTAAAAAGAATTTCGGTAACGATATAGCCGTAATTGTTGATGGGCTGACAAAAATAAAGAATCTTTTTAAGGGTTCGGAATTTGATCAGGCGGAGTACTACCGTAAACTACTTCTCTCAATAACCAAAGATATCAGGGTAATCATTGTTAAACTGGCCGACCGCCTGAATAACATGAGGACTCTAGAATTCCTTGATTCTGACAAACGAAAAAAGATAGCCAAAGAAACCCTTGAAATATATGCCCCTCTTTCCAACCGATTTGGACTTGGGCAGCTTAAGTGGGAACTGGAAGATCTTGCGTTTAAAGAGCTGAATAAACAGGCATACGAAGATCTTAAAAGAAAGATAAACGCAAAAAGGACAGAGAGGGAAGAATATATTGAACGATTTAAACAGCCGATGGTTAGAGAATTAACCAATAGCAATATAAAATACGAAATAAGCGGAAGGGCAAAACATCTTTATAGTATCTACCGTAAGATGATTAAGCGCAACAAGCCCTTTAGCGAGATATATGATTTGTTCGCAATCCGGATTATTCTTGAATCTGATTCAAAAACAGACTGCTACACCGTCCACGGTGTGGTTAACGGAATTTTCACTCCGGTACCAGACCGGTTTAAGGATTATATCGCAATTCCAAAAGCCAATAATTACCAGTCCCTTCACACAACTGTTGTGGGGCCAGATGGCAAAAAAGTGGAAGTTCAGATCAGAACGAGGAAGATGCATGAAGTTGCCGAACAGGGTGTGGCCGCACACTGGAAATATAAAGAAGGTAAATCGGGGGATGATCCTCAGTTGGTAAGTTACATTGCCTGGATAAGAGATATACTCGAGTCTTCAACTGAAGATGAATATAAAAAAGGTGTTGTTGATAACTTCAAACTCGACCTTTACTCTGACGAGATATTTATCTTTACACCAAAGGGAGATCTCAAAAGACTTCCCGTTGGCTCCACACCGGTTGATTTTGCCTTTCAGGTGCACTCAAAAGTAGGTCATCATTGTATCGGGGCAAAAGTTAATCACAAATTAGTTCCTTTAGATTTTGTCTTAAAGAGTGGCGATCAGGTAGAGATACTAACTTCAAAAAACCAGCACCCAAACAAAAACTGGCTGAAATTTGTTAAGACTACCAAGGCAGTTTCTGACATTAAAAAATGGCTGAACAAAGAAGATGAAGCACTTTTTAACGCCGGCAAAGATTTATGGGAAAAGAAATTAAAAAAATTAAAACTCTCCTTTACCAATCAGGACTTGAACAAAATCATACAGTCGATCAAACTAGACAATACCCGGCAGTTCTTTATGGCAGTGGGGCAGTCAAAAATTAATGTAGATGAGCTCCTGACCACTTCGATGGAAAAGGAGAAGAAAAGCAAAGATGTTGTCTCAAGTTATGAGAATTTTAAGGAATTTGCACGTTCAAGTGGAGGTCAGCTTGCTATCAGCGGTGAAAACTTTAAAATGCTTGTATCTTATTCAAAGTGCTGCAGCCCTATTCCGGGGGATGATGTTCTTGGGTTTGTTTCCATAGGTGGTGGAATCCGAATTCACCGTGCAGATTGCAAAAATATGGGTGATCTGGCTAAAAAAGATCCTGAAAAAGTGGTCAGTATTTTCTGGCCTGAGATTGAGGGATCATCTTTCATTGTGGGTTTGTCAATTAACGGTTTAGATTCACCCGGTATCCTAAATAATATTTCTAATACCATTCTGAATGTTAAAACAACAAATATTAAGTCAATCAATATTGACACACACGACGGCGTTTTTAAGGGTATTGTAACCCTCTATGTAATGAATAAGGAACATCTTAATTCTATAATTGACAAGGTCAGAGCCATCGAGGGAGTATATGAAGTCAGAAGGTTGGATGAAATTATCTGAAAACGGGGAGATAACGGGTGGGGAACGAATTCTGGCGGCGGACTTCGGTCATGTACGAGTCGGGTTAGCTCTCTCTGACCCTATGAAAATAATCGCCTCCCCCCTAACAACACTGAAAAATAGTGATGGATTTCTGGCAGAATTAAGAAAAATTATTATTTCTGAAGGAGTTAAAACGGTGGTACTTGGTGACCCCGGCGAAAAACCGTCCAACAGAGAGATTCGGGAGAAGATCCTTAAGTTTAAGGTTCAGCTCGAATCAATGGGGATGGAGGTGGTGCTATGGGACGAGACCTATACTTCTGAAATGGCTAAACAGATGGTCCTGGAAACCGTAAAAAGTCGAAAAAAGAGGCAGAATAAGGGTTTGGTGGACATGAATGCCGCCGTCATAATTTTGCAGGAATATCTAAGAACAGTTTGATAATTATCAGTATTCAAAGTAATTTGAATATCACTAAAACAAAACTTATTAACGGAGTCTGAATATGACATTAGATGCTTTGGGAATGATCGAAACCAAAGGTCTCGTCGGAGCGATTGAAGCTGCCGATGCAATGGTAAAGGCCGCTAAAGTTGAACTAATCGGTAAAGAAACCATCGGCGGGGGATATGTAACCGTCATGGTAAGAGGCGATGTTGGTGCCGTAAAGGCAGCAACCGATGCCGGTGCTGCCGCTGCTCAGCGTGTAGGTGAATTAGTTTCTGTTCACGTAATCCCAAGACCTCATACTGAAGTTGAGTTAATACTTCCTAAAAGAAATAAGTAATCCGCAGCATAATGTCCCGTGCTCTCGGATTAATTGAAACAAGGGGGTTGGTAGGTGCAATTGAGGCCGCTGATGCTATGGTAAAGGCGGCTAATGTTACTATTGTAGGAAAGGAAAAAACTGTTCCCGCGATGATAACTATTCAAATTGCAGGCGAAGTCGCCGCGGTGCGTTCGGCCATTGATGCCGGTGCTGCTGCTGCCCAGCGGGTAGGACAACTGATTTCAGTTCATATCATACCTCAGCCGGACGAACAGATGGAGGTAATTATACCCCAGCTTTTCAGTCAGCCGGAAAAATTTCCCGTCCAAAAACCCTCGACCGAAGCACCTCAGAAAAAGAATTCATTTATTAAGAATTCCGAGGTCATTCAGTCTGCTTCTGAAGTGGTGAAACAAACTGAAATTTTAGGTAGTGATGTCATTTCAACTAAGCAGGAATTAACTGCCCCATTGAAGGATGAAATCACTAACCAGCCAGAAGCGGAAATTGCAACACTTTCTGAAATGAAAACCCAGGTTTCACCTTCTGAAGAAACGCCTGAAAGTGATAACACTCCGGGTGCGGAAACTGATACATCAGAAATACATGAGGAATCACTCTTTGATAGTGAGACAGAACCGGCGGATAATTTGACAGATTCTGCAATAGAACCGCAAATTATTGAAACTGCGCCGATGCCGGTTCCGTTGCCTGAGTCCGAACCTTTTGATGAGGTCACTGAAAAAATGTTTGAGGATCTTCCTGACAACTTCAGTCTAATGGATAGTGATATTTATTCGCTCAATGTTCATCAGCTCAGAAAACTGGCAAGACAGATAGATAATTTTCCGATACAGGGAAGGGAGATTTCAAAAGCTAACCGTAACGAACTTCTAAGGCATTTTGAAGCTCTCAGATCTCCCTGAGAGGTTCTTATGAAAGAATGTTCATCTGACATAATGAAACGATGAAAAAGCTGCCACTTTTCATAGTCTCATTTGTAATCGCGCTGATTATTTGGGTGGGCGTCTCACTTTCGAATGAGTATTATTACACTCTCAGTCTCCCGCTTAAAATCACCAATCTTGGAAATGAGTTTGCCATAGCTGAAGAATTGCCTGAAAAAATGACAATTAAGTTAAAAGCCCGCGGCTGGAAACTTGCTGCTTTGCTGGTCTCAGGGAGTAATGATTTTTTGATTGATGCAAGAAAGGATACAGGGAAAGTGACCCTGAAGGTTGCTAACGCTGTTGATGAAAATGGATGGTTGACTTCTGATATCCAGGTCCTCGAATATCAGCCATCTGTAATCAACCTCAGACTGGAACGTCTTATTTCGAAAATTGTTCCGGTTATACCTGATATTGAAAATACTTTTAAGAAAGGATATGGGTTAGCCGGCGAAACAAAAATTCAGCCCGATTCAGTATCCGTTTCAGGTGCCAGATCTTTTGTTGAGCGGCTTCGTTTCCTTACAACAGAAAAATATATATTCGAAGAACTGACATCCCGGACTACTGAAGTAATTCCGGTTGATTTTCCTAATCATATAACAGTATATCCTTCGTTAGTTACTGTCAGCGTTGATGCGCAGAAAATTGTTGATAAGGAATTTCAAGACATTCCGGTTGAGGTTAATGATGTCCCGGGAGACAGGCAGGTACTTATCATACCAGATAAAATCACAGTCGGTGTCGAGGGGGGTGTTTCTCTGTTGGGAGCAACCACTACGACACTGATCAAAGCAGAACTGCATTATAAGGATATCGTTAATGATACCCTTGGATTCGTTTTTCCAAAAATAACCGTACCTCCTTTTCTGCGTGTTGTATCGCAGAAACCTGAGAGAATTAGATATATACTGAAAAAGTTTTGATGTTTATAACATTTGAAGGAATAGATTTCTCCGGGAAATCAACACAGATTAAACTGCTTAAGGACTACATTACTGAAAAGGGTAAAGATGTGCTGGTCATTAGAGAACCAGGGGGCGGAGAAATTGAAGAAAAAATAAGAAACATACTACTGGATAAGAAGAATCTTGAGATGACACCTGAAACTGAGATACTTCTTTTTTCAGCATCCAGAGCTCAACTGGTAAGAAAGACGATCATTCCTGCTCTTGAAAAGGGGACTATTGTAATTTCCGACAGGTTTCATGATTCAACAACTGCTTATCAGGGTTACGGTCGGCTTCTGCCTCTTGATACAGTACTTAAAATAAGTGAGTTTGCGATAAAAGGAGCAATTCCGGATATTACATTTTTTATTGATATACCAGTAGCAGAAGCCCGTAAAAGAAAAATTGAACAGGGTCATGATACGCTTGACAGAATCGAAAAAATGGAAGATGACTTTTTCGGCAGGGTCAGAGAGGGGTATCTTGATATTGCCCGTAAAGAAAAGCGTTTCCGCATTTTGAACGGTTGTGAAAAAAAAGATGATGTGCATGAAATGATTTTGAAAGAACTAATGAGAACTGGTTTGACAAATGTTTAGAAAAAGGATTTTACTGCTTATAGCGGTGGTGCCGGTTTTTTTCATGGGATCATGGCTTTATCGCTCCGGTGATATCTATTTTGAAATTGCGAAAAACATTGACCTCTTTACGAGAATTTATAAGGAAGTAACCCTGAACTATGTGGACGATATAAATCCTGAAGAGTTTCTCAGATCAGGTATTAAGGGAATGCTGCAAAATCTTGATCCCTATACGTTATTTATTGACGAGAAAAGTCAGGACGATATCGAAATGCTTACCACCGGTAAATATGGGGGTATCGGAATTTCGGTTGGTATCAGGGATGAAAAATTAACTATACTTGAGATATTAGACGGCTATTCGGCACAGCGTCAGGGTCTTTTGGTGGGGGACGAAATTGTAGCGGTTGACTCCGTCCGGTTAAATAAGAATATGTTTGATGATGTTACACTGTATGTGAAGGGGGAGCCGGGTACGTATGTCGGCTTAAAAATTGTTAGACCGGGGGTTACTGATACTCTTTTATTCAGTCTCCTCAGGGAAGAAATTCAGGTTAAAAATATATCCTTTGCAGATTTTATACCCGCCGGGTCGGGTACTGCATATATAAAACTCTCAGGATTTAACCGCGGGGCTGGAGATGAACTGCGCAGGGCTATACTTAATTTGCAGAAAAAAGGAGAGATAAAACATATTGTTCTTGACCTTCGGGGTAATCCTGGCGGTCTTCTTGAAAGCGCTGTAGATATTTCATCAGTCTTTCTCCCTAAAGGAACACTCGTGGTTTCAACAATGGGGAAGGATTCTTCCAGTTATAAAGCGTATCACTCAAACAAAGAACCTATTCTGCCAGAAACTCCAACGGCGATTTTGGTAAATAGAAACAGTGCATCTGCCTCGGAAATAGTAGCTGGTGCAATTCAGGACCATGACAGAGGTATTATAGTCGGCGAGGGCTCTTTTGGGAAAGGTCTTGTTCAGACAATCTCTCCTCTCACCAATAACACATCGCTAAAAATTACTACTTCAAAATATTACACACCAAGCGGCAGATGTATTCAGAAGGTTGATTATACCAAGGATAGTAAAGTAATCTCAAATACATCTGAAATACTTCCGGATAAATATTTAACTGATAACAAAAGACCGGTATATGCATCAGGGGGTATATTACCAGACTCTTTGGTCCCGCCCAATGTGTTGTCAGAAATTACAAGAGACCTGCTCGCCAAGGGATATATATTCAGGATTTCTTCTGAACTGATTATAAAAAATTCAGGTAAGAATTTCGATGAAGCCGACAGTGCTTTGATTCGGAAGACATCAGGAACATATCTTAAGGAATCCGGTTATACGTACAAATCCACGATATATAAAAAACTTGAAGAATTAAAAGATACCTATAAATCGAGCAGCGAATTTACATCAATAAAATCAGACTACGAGCAGCTTTTATCGAAAGCAGAGAATTTAGGTAAGCTCGAATCTAAAGATTTACCATCGGATGGAATAAGGGAGATATTGGCCGATATTTTCAGCAGACTAGGCGGGAGTAGTGAGAAAACGCGCTTTCAATTAAAAGGCGATAAACAGTTTATCGCGGCAGTATCATTAGTAAGTGATAAAAATTATATAGAAAGAATACTTAACAGAAAATGAGCAAAAAGAAAATAATCCGTTCAGGCAATATACTTTTCAGGCGGGACCCGGGTTTCTCAACATGTCCGTCATGCGGGGAACAGTTTTCGCTTCGAAGGTCACGCGCGCGTAATTTTTACGAAAATGTAGTGCGCAGTCTGACCTTCTTTAAGACATACCGTTGCAATAAGTGCGGATGGCGAGGTTTCCGCTCAACTATTATTATGACATGGCAGTCAGTTAAAAATTTAGTCTTGTATCTTATAATTGCCGTAATTACCATTTTTATTGTAAGAATTGTACTTCAGCGCATGGCCGGATAATGAATGCTTCAATTGTCGAATCGATTGCCCGCATAGTTGGTGCACAAAATATTTTAACCTCCGAAGAGGATAAGATTGTTTATTCTTACGACGGCACTCCGCTGCTTCATCAGAAACCTGAAGCTGTTGTTTTTCCTGAAACTGCCGAAC
>JADLAF010000090.1 GCA_020848375.1 Ignavibacteriaceae bacterium | reverse complement strand
CCGCACGATGAACTAAGAATAATTTATATCGAAATTTTCTGAATTAGACATCTCTTAAGGAACACAAACCCTCACAGACACGCCGCGGCGTGTCTCTACGAAACTTCGTAGTTAAAAATATATTTTTGGGAGGATGGTGTCGCTCCAAACCGGTCGCCGCTATGCGGGCTCATTCTTCATTTTTTCATTATGTAAAGCATTTTTTAGAGCAGCTATAAGTGAATATACCGGCTCAAACTTACCCGGATGTTCGGCCAGCTTTTTGATGATTAAACTGCCAACTATTACACCGTCGCAATGATTTCGGATTTTCTTGATATCATCGGGACCTGAAATGCCGAAACCAACCAGCATTTTGTTGTTTTTAATCTTTGAGTAAGCTTCCCCGATTTTCGCAATCTGTTCGTCTGAGTATGCTCCTGACTGCCCGGTTGTGCCAAGCATTCCCACATAATAGAGAAAAGACCATTTGCGCTCATCTATATATCTCATTCTTTCAGGTGAAGTTGTTGGAGCGGCGAATGCAGCCAGTTCCTCTGATGTTATTTTGAACTCATCAAATTGGGGCTGCTCATCCGGGATGATATCCGGTATAATAAGCCCGTCTGCACCACATTTTTTATAGCCCTCATTAAACTTTTCGGCGCCATAATGAAACAGAGGATTGAGATAAGACATGATAACCACCGGCTTTTGTGTCCGCTTTTTGATTTCGGTACAAAATGCAAATACATCATTAAGCGTTACACCGTTCTTAATCGCCTGAGTTGAAGATGCCTGAATAACAGGTCCATCAGCAAGAGGATCGCTGAAAGGGACTCCAAGTTCAAGCATATCAGCTCCGCTTTCAAGAACACCCAGAGCAAGCTGAATGAAATTTTCTTTGTCCGGATATCCGGCTGTCAGAAATATCGAAAGAACTTTTTCTCCCTTGCTGTTCTTTTCTTCTATATAACTTTGTAAATTTATTTTACTCAATGTGCAGCTCGTTCATGATGGTTGCCAGATCTTTATCACCGCGGCCTGACATATTTACCACAACAATCTCGCCCGATTTTGTTTCAGGCAAAAGTTTTTCTAAATATGCAAGAGCATGGGCAGTTTCGAGTGCAGGAATGATTCCTTCTGTCCGGCTGATTGTTTTGACTGCTGCAAGTGCTTCCTTATCGGTTGCACTTACATATTGAACTCGTTTAATGTCGTGCAAATAGGAATGCTCTGGTCCCACACCAGGATAGTCAAGTCCCGCTGAAACAGAGTGCGGTTCAATAACCTGTCCCTTATCGTCCTGAATCAGATACGTTCTCATTCCGTGAAATATGCCGTCACTCCCTTTGCCAAGGGTAGCCGCGTGTTTTTTGGTTTCGGTTCCTTCACCTGCTGCTTCAATACCAATCATGCGGACTGATTCATCTGTTATGAACGGATAAAAAATCCCGATTGCATTGCTTCCTCCCCCTACGCAGGCGAGTATATAATCAGGCAGTTTTCCGGTTATCTGCTGCAACTGCTCTTTGGTTTCAGTACCTATCACCGACTGGAAGTCTCTCACCATCATCGGATATGGATGCGGCCCTACTGCTGAGCCGATTATATAATGTGTATTATCTGCGTGGGTGACCCAGTCACGTATTGCCTCGTTGGTTGCGTCCTTAAGTGTTTTGCTTCCGGATGTAACAGGAACAACAGATGCTCCGAGAAGTTTCATCCTGGCTACGTTAGGTGCCTGACGCTGTATATCCTTCTCACCCATATATACCGTACAGTTAAGACCAAACTTGGCGCAGACGGTTGCCACCGCGGTTCCGTGCTGGCCTGCTCCGGTTTCGGCGATGATACGTTTCTTACCCATTTTTATAGCGATAAGAATCTGACCGATAGCATTATTAATTTTATGCGCGCCGGTATGGCAGAGATCTTCCCGTTTGAAATAAACCGCTGCTTTGCCGTAATGCTTCGTCAGATTTTCCGCGAAAGTGAGCGGAGTCGGGCGCCCGGTGAACTCCTTGTGATAAAACTCCAGTTCGGAAAGAAATTCAGGAGTGTCTTTTATTTTTCGATAAAAGTTCTCCAGTTCCGTAAGCGGAGCATACAGAGTTTCCGGAATGAATCTCCCGCCATATTTGCCGAAATGTCCAAGCGCATCGGGGTAGTGATAATTACTTTGGCTGGACATCTAAATTCAGTTCCTTTTCAGCAACCGGAGCAAGTGCCTCCAGCTTTCCGATAAGATGTTTAAAGTTTTTTGGTGTGAGTGACTGATATCCGTCTGAAAGCGCATTACCCGGATCACAGTGAACTTCGATCATCAGACCGTCAGCGCCGCAGGCAACAGATGCCATGGACATTGGCTCAACTTTATCCCAGATGCCAATCCCGTGAGAAGGATCAACAAACACCGGGAGATGGGAGAGCCCCTTAATAACAGGCACCGCGTTAAGGTCCAGGGTATTTCGTGTATAAGTCTCAAAAGTTCTGATACCCCGCTCACAGAGAATAACATCAAAGTTCCCCTGAGCGAGTATATACTCGGCGCTCATAAGCAAATCTTCGATAGAAGCGGAAAGTCCGCGCTTAAGCAAAACCGGTTTCTGAATTGAGCCGACTCTTTCAAGAAGAGAAAAGTTCTGCATGTTTCTTGCGCCGATCTGAAGTATATCTGTAACCTCGGCAACCTGAGCCAGTGTTTCGGTATCCTTAACTTCAGTAACGATATACAGTCCAAAAGTTTCTTTAACTTCTTTTAACAGTTCAAGACCTTTTTCCTTAAGTCCCTGGAAAGCATAAGGGCTGGTTCTGGGTTTGTATGCACCGGCTCTGAAAAACTTAACACCCATTTCCTTCAAGGCACCGGCAACATCAAACAACTGATCTTTGCTTTCAATGGAGCAGGGTCCGGCTATAATGTTTAGCGAGCCGCCGCCGATTTTTTCCTCTCCTATCTGAATTATCGTATCTTCAGATTTCGCTTCACGTGATACAAGTTTGAATTTTTTGGAAATACGTACCACATCCAGAACGCCATCCATAAAGAGAAAATCATCCGGCTGAAAGTTGGAGACCTCACCTGTTACACCGATACCGATTCTGGTGGTGCCGTAAATGACGTGCCCTTTGCAGTGGCGGGCACTTATCTTTTGTAAAACATCGTTAATTTGCTGCTGCTGGCTGTCCAGCTTCATGAGAACCATCATTGTTTTTCCTGAATAGAATATAATTTATTAAAAAATAGCTCTGTTTTTGTAAAATTTTTTTTACCGGGGGTTATTTCTAATGAGCTAACCAGATCAATACCCATCGGGTTAAGTGCGATTACTCGTTCAATATTTTCGAGAGATACTCCACCGGCAATTATTGAGCGCTTACATAAATCTGCCGGTATATCCTCATAACGGAATGAAACTCCGGTTCCGCCATACGCTGCTGACGAATAGGTATCAAACAGGGGTGTAAGGTGCTCCGGAAAATTCCACGCCTTAAAATCAGCGGCTTCTTTAATCCTGTATGCTTTAATCAGGGGCAGTGGTGAATCCTGAAAAAAACTCTCTTCTTCATCACCATGCAACTGAATCACCTGGATTCCGGTAATTTCTGCAATCTGTCTGATTTCTTCTCTTGTGTGATTTACAAACACTCCTACCTTTGTTGTAAAAGGAGAGAGTTTTCTGATAATTGTCTTCGCATCTTCCGGTTTTATATATCGCTTACTTTGCGGATAAAAAATAAAGCCGAGTGCATTTGCTCCCTGCTTTTCACAGAAGAGTGCATCTTCCAGATTTGTAGTGCCGCAGACTTTTACCTTAACCACTGCAATAGTCTTTCATTCTTTTCACTTCAGAGCGAATGTCAGACGAGCGCATAAAATGTTCGCCAATCAGCACTCCTTTTGCGCCGGAATCTGCGATGAATGAAATATCATCTTTTTTACTGATGCCGCTTTCGCTGATTACCGTGACGGCATCTGGGATTAATTTTCTGATGTGTCTTGTTGCCGCAAGTGAGGTTTCAAAAGTTTTAAGATTTCGGTTGTTAATACCAATAAAAGAATTGGTCTTAAAGTTGATTTTCTCTAACTGGTCTTCATCATGCAGTTCAAGGAGGACTTCCATGCCTAAATCTTTAGCAGCGTGTGTATATTCTGCGATTTGTGAATCAGAGAGCAGTTCTGTAATCAGCAGTATGCAGTCAGCTCCAATAGATTTGCTTTCCGCAATCTGCAGTTCATGGATGATAAAATCCTTCCGCAGCAGAGGTAAGATTTTTTCCTTAGCCAGTTCCTCAAGAAATTTTTGAGATCCGAGGAAATAATTCCTCTCTGTCAGAACGGAAATTCCTGCAACAGCTTCTTCGATATATATGTCAGCTATCCTGCGGTGGTCAAAATCCTCTCTGATCAAACCTTTTGAGGGGCTCGCTTTTTTAATTTCAGCAATTATGGCAACACCGGCAGCACTGCTGATGCTATCAATCAGAGAAAGCTGCTGAGAAAAGCGCGTGCCAAGGTCAGCAAGATTATTCCAGGTGAAATCCCGTCTGAGTTTTAAGACTTCATCCTGCTTGGCTTCAATGATATCTTTTAAGAAATCCGGTTTCATAGTGAGGTTCTTGCGCCTGCCTTGCGGAAATTTTCAAATGAACGGTATGCAGCGCCGGAACGTATGGAATATATACATTCTTCAACTGCCAAATCAAACTTTTTGTTTTCGTATGCAGTCACAAGGGTCATAGCGGCATTAAGCACCGCTGCTGAAAAGGTATAGCTTTCTTTTGCTTCGTCAATTATTTCAAGAAACGCTCGTTTGCTTTCTTCTTTTGATGATGCAAATATTCCGTCCGGATTATTAGTGCTGAATGATGAAACATCAGGCGTTATAACCCGCTCAGAAACTGTTTTACCTTCAACAGTTATGACCAGTGCTTCTTTGCCGGGGAGGAGCTCATCAATGGAATTTTCAGTGCAGAGCAGCGTAATTTTTTCGTAATCAAGCAGAGCGGCTGCCTTTGCCAGCACGCGAGCGGCCCCATCAGAGAAGGTGCCGGTCATCTGTCTTTTAACGCCGGTCGGATTAGTAAGCGGTCCGAGCATATTAAACACCGTCCTAAAACCAAGCTCCTTCCTGACGGGTGCTGCGTGTTTCATAGCCGGATGAAAATGAGGCGCAAAGAAAAATGCAAAACCGGATGTATCAAGTGAATGAGTTATCTGTTCATCGCTCATATCAATAGCGCAGCCGAGTTCTTCAAGAACATCCGCGCTGCCGCATTTACCTGATACAGCCCGGTTACCGTGTTTGGCAACTTTAATGCCCGCTCCGGCAACTATGAATGAGGCGATGGTTGATATATTAACCGTTGATGAGTTGTCTCCTCCGGTTCCGCAGAGATCAACGAGCTGACCGCCTGAATAAATGAACTGCCGAGAGTTTTGGCGCATGGCCAGAGCAAAACCGGCAATTTCTTCCGGTGTTTCTCCGCGCATCCTCATTGCAGTCAGCAGAGAGGAGAGCAGAGAGGGGGTTACTGCACCTGATAGCACTGAGTTCATTATCTCGTATGCTTCCTGTATTTGCGGGCGGTAGCCGTCTATTAATTGTTTAAGATATATTGATGTCATAGTTCAAGCCAGTTTTGTATAAGACGATTTCCTTCTGTTGTAAGAATAGATTCAGGATGAAACTGAATTCCCTCAACAGGAAGGGATGTATGACGCACTCCCATAATCAGATTATCTTCTGATTTTGCGGTAATCATGAGCGGTTTCTGAATGCTTTCTCTTTCAATAACTAATGAATGATACCGGGTTGCGGTGAAACCCTGAGCCAGATTCTTAAACACTCCTTGGTTGTCGTGAGTTATAGAGGATGTCTTACCATGCATTATAAAAGGTGCTCTGCTTACTTTTGCTCCGAAGACAATTCCTATGGCCTGATGCCCCAGGCAAACACCGAGTATGGGGATGGAGGAAGAAAGCTCGCGCAATATATCCAGTGTAATTTTTGAATCTTCAGGTTTTCCCGGTCCCGGGGAAAGAAGAATCTTATCAGGAGCCATCTGCAATATTTCTTCAATGGTTACCGCATCATTTCTTTTTACGATGATATTGTGACCAGAGCTTCCGACAAGCTGCACCAGATTATAGGTAAAGGAATCGTAGTTATCAATAACGAGTATGTTCATCAATCCTCCCTGCCTGCTTAAGTGCCTCCGTCATAACGCGTGCCTTGTTATATATCTCTTTCATTTCAAGTTCCGGTTTGCTGTCAAGCACAATTCCCGCGCCTGCCTGCCATGTAATAACATTCTTTTTTATAAAAAAACTCCTGATGGCAATACACATATCCATGTTTCCTGAGAAATCAAAATACCCCACGGCGCCGGCATACAATCCTCTTTGTTCGGCTTCCAGATTTTTTATGATCGCCATTGCCTTAACCTTCGGCGCTCCGGTAACCGTCCCTGCGGGAAAGCTCGCTCCGAGCACATCCACGGCTGATATATTCTCACGCACTTTCCCCTCAACCCGGGAGACGATATGCATTACATGGGAGTACATTTTTATCTTCCGGTCTTCTTTCAGTGATACGCTACCGTATGTGCAGACCCTGCCCAGATCATTCCGTGCAAGATCAACCAGCATGGTATGCTCCGCGTTTTCCTTTGGATCATTCATAAGCTGTTCTGCAAGCCGGTTATCATCTCCCGCCGTGGTGCCCCGTCTTCTGGTTCCGGCAATAGGGAGAATGGCTGCTTTGCCATCCTTCACCCGTACCAGATCCTCAGGTGAAGTGCCGATCACCTTGATATCCCCCGGCATTTCGAGTATATACATATAAGGGGAAGGGTTAATCATCCTGAGGGCGCGGTACACATGAAACGGGTCTCCCTCAAATTCAGCGCTGAACTTTTCCGACAGCACAAGCTGAAACACATCACCGTCAAGAATGTGTTCTTTTATCCGGTCAAATGATCTGGTGAATCGGGCGGAGTCAATTTCCTGCTTTATATATGAGGTAATGCTGAAAGGGCCGGGGTGCGGGCATGGTGAGGAAAGAAGTTTTTTAAGCGTGGAAAGCCGTTCCTGCGCCTGGGCGAATTCTTCTGTTCTGCTTTGATCTGGTTTGATGTGAACGTTGCAAATCAGAATAAGCTGATGTTTCAGATGATCAAAGGCAATCAGGTCGCGGAAAATCCCCAGACAGGAGTCGGGCTGCTCTGAAGATCTCTCCGTAATTCCCAGAACCGGCTCAAGCAGTTCGGTATTTTCATACCCGATGAAACCCGCTGCCCCTCCTTTGAAATAGGGGAGTCCTTCAATTTGTGGCTGGGAGATGCCCTCAAGTTCCGCTGTAATGGCAGAGAAAATATCATCTGGCAAAACTGATTCCTTACCCCCTTCTCTAAGCAAAGTCCGCCTGCCGAAGTTCAGCAGCTCTTTTGCCGGATTCAGCCCGATAAAGGAATAACGCCCGAAATTCAGCGAATCCTCAACCGATTCCAGCAGGAAGGTGAATTTTCCGCTGCTCCGGATTCGCTGATAGGCCAGCACCGGAGTGATCATATCAGCGGGGATAAACTCATAAACCGGGATAAGGTTAAAATCCCTGCTGAGTGTGTTAAATTCTTCTATAGTACTTTTTCTGAATAACATAAGTAATGCGTATAAAACAAAAAACCCTTCCAGGAGGGGGTAATCCTGGAAGGGTTCTTCCGTAAAAAATATGTAGATTACCGCCTAAGCATCAAAACAATATCCTCCCCACCACCAGCTAACTCGGCTGGTACCGGAAAAGGTTGCATTATGGCTAACAAATAATCTATTCATGGCGGGCAAAATATCGGATTTCCTCAAACGATGCAAGGGAAAAGTGAGGATTCCCAAAAATTCGTATTTTTCATTCATTATTATTTGTGTATTCGTGGCATCCTCCTCCACTTCATACTTCATAACTCAAAATTCATAATTTCAGAACATTTCCCCCTCCTTTTTCATCTAATAACCATGGCTCAGGTCGGATTATCCCGCCATTTTGGCTTATATTGCAAATTAGATTTTTTGTATTTTTGACGGATTGTGTGCTAATGACAAGGGAAATGTTCAAGTCTAAGATTCACAGGGCAACCATCACCGAAGCTGAGTTGTTCTATGAAGGTAGCATTACCATAGACAAAGAACTAATTGATGCCGCTGACTTTCTCCCCGGAGAAAAAGTTCAGGTTGTGAACCTGAGCAATGGCAGCCGGCTTGAAACGTATGTTTTGGAAGGTAAACCCGGAAGCGGTACTATCTGCCTGAACGGTCCGGCGGCCCGGCTGGGTTACAAAGGTGACGAAATTGTGATAATTACCTATGCTCACATGAGTGAGGAAGAGGCCCGGAACCATAAACCACGAATTGTTTTTGTTGATAAATCAAATAAAATTACATCAGTTCAAAATTGAAAAACGGTACAAACATGAAAAAGAATCTTCTGACAGTGCTCGCTTTTGTGATAGTTTTCTCCTGTTCAGCTTTTGGACAGTATAAAGATACTGAAATCCTTAAACCAGGTGTTAAGAGCTTTATTGTTGATGATTCAGACAGTTTTCTTTTCGGACTTTTTGATCCCTCACGGTTTGCCATGCACCATAGTTATTCAATGTCCTACTCAGCCGGCGGAGGCAATGGTGTGGCATTGGGTGTATATACCAACAGTATGTTTTTTAAGCTCGCAAGTAACCTGAATTTTCAGATTGATGCACAGCTTTCACACTCACCCTATAATACTTTTGGAGGAACCTTTGGTGAAGACCTGAGCGGATTCCGCATTTCGCGCGCGCAGTTAAACTATCAGCCATGGAAAAATTTTACCGTGAACCTTTCCTATCAGCAGCTTCCGGCGAACGCTTTCGGATATGGAGGCGGGTACGGAAATGGTTTTTATTACGGGAACCCCTTTTTTGATTCAATGTGGGACAACTCACTGAATCAGGGGAGGTAACACCGCTCCTGCATGGATGATTTATCAGCCGCTTCTTCAGAAAAAGAGGAACGGTTTAAGCAACTGCTTCTTGTTTCTGCCATTCTGATAAACCTCCTTGTCAGTATATATCTTTTCCTTCTGATTTTCCCTCCTGGTGAGGAGAGTCGGGGTGCTGTTAAAGTGCAGGAAAATAAAGGGGACGTTATAACCGTTGAAGTGCTTAATGGCTCCGGAATTCCGAATGCAAGTGCAATGATTGCCGATTACCTCCGTGGTCCGGGTATTGACATTCTGCAGACCGGCAATTATGAAACGTTTGATATTGATGAAACCATGGTTATTGACCTGAGCGGTAATTATCACAAGGCAAAAATCATCAGTTCAAAACTGGGGCTTGATTCACTTCGTATTGTTACGATAACTAACCCTTCCCGCCTGCTTGATATCAGTATCATCGCCGGAAAGGACTTTAAACAACTAAAACTGGAAAACTGATCTTTTGAATTCAGAAGCGCTTGCTGAAAAAGCAGCAGAACTTATGTTCGAAAAAAAGGGATTTGACGTTAAGATCCTTGCCCTCAAAGAGGTTACTACATTGACGGACTATTTTGTTATTTGTTCGGCTGACTCTGACACACAGGTAAGAGCCATTGCTGACCATGTTGAAAAAACATTGCGTGATAATTCCATCCGTGTTTTGGGCAGAGAAGGATATACCTCACTCAACTGGGTGCTGCTTGACTATGTTGATGTGGTTGTCCATGTCTTTAAAAAGGATGTGCGGGAGTTTTATAATCTTGAACGCCTCTGGGCTGATGTGCCTGTGAGAGAATTAACCGATCCTGTCGAATAAACCGTATATACTGAATATTGAGATCTTACGTACAACTGCTCTTTGATGTGGCTGCTGAAAAGCTGCCTTATCTGAATGAAGTCCCCGTCTTTTTTGATAACCCGAAACAGGAGTCGCACGGCGATCTTGCCTGTAATGCAGCCATGATGCTCGCTAAAAACCTGAAACGCCGGCCTCTTGATATTGCAAACGAAATTGTTAATGAGCTTAAATTTGATTCTTCTCTCATCGAAAAAATTGAAGTTGCACCTCCCGGATTTATCAACATAAAATTCACACACGGATATATTTCCGGTATCATCAATACGGTTTTAAACAAATCTGACTCATTCGGTAAATCTGATCTGCATTCAGGTAAAAAAGCAATTGTTGAGTTTGTCTCGGCAAATCCGACAGGACCTCTTACTGTGGGTCATGGACGAAATGCCGTATCGGGTGATACCATTGCCTCGCTGCTTGAATGGATTGGATATTCAGTTGACAGGGAGTATTATTTTAACAATGCTGGCAGGCAGATGCGGGTGCTCGGGGACTCAGTAAAATTCCGTTATCTGCAGTTACTCGGTGAACAGATTGAGTTCCCGGAAGATCATTATCAGGGGGAATATATCACTGATATTGCAAGAAAACTTCATGAGCAATATGGTGATACATTGCGTGAAAACGCACCGGCTGATCTTTTTAAGGATACAGCCGAAAAAGAAATTTTTGCGGACATTGAAAAAACACTCAAGTCAATTGGAATTGTTTTTCAGACGTACTATAATGAAAATAGCTTATATGCCGACGGCAAGATTGATGACGTCCTGAAGCAGTTTAAAGATAATAATCTCAGCTACGAGTCTGATGGTGCAACCTGGCTCAGACTTTCTGAAATGGGGCAGGATGCCGATAAGGTGATCATCAAATCAACCGGTGAGCCAACCTACCGCCTGCCTGACATAGCTTATCATACCACAAAGTTTAACCGTGAATATGATCTGATAGTTGATCTTTTTGGTTCAGACCACAACGCAACCTATACGGACGTACTCGCCGGACTGAAAGCACTTGGTCATGATACTGATAAAATCAAAGTGCTAATACATCAGTTTGTTACCATTATGCAGGGGAAGGAAATTGTTAAGATGTCCACCCGTAAGGCAAACTTTATCACACTCGACGAACTGATTGCTGAGACAGGCAGGGATGCTGTGCGTTATTTCTTTAATATGCGAAGCATAACAACACATCTTAATTTTGATCTTGAGATTGCAAAAAAACAGACCGATGAGAATCCCGTTTTTTATTTGCAGTATGCTCATGCCCGTATCAGCTCAATCATGCGGATGGCAGAGGAACAAAAAATTGGGTTCTCGGATAACCCCGCTGACGGCCTTTCGCATGAAGATGAAATACGCCTTCTTAGAAAACTCTGGCAGTTTGAAAATGAAGTTCTGATTGCGGCTGAGAATTTTGAACCACAGAGGATAACTGTATATCTTGAGGAACTGGCGGCTATGTTCCACAGATTTTATACCTCATGCAGAATAATCGGCAGCGAAAAAGCTGTTGCAGAAGCACGGCTGACCCTATCTGCTGCTGTCCGTCAGACAATTAAAAACGGATTGAGCATTCTGGGAGTTTCAGCACCGGAGCGGATGTAATCAGAGCGTTAAGGCAAGAGTGGCTACGGTCACTTTTGATGCGCCATTCTCTTTAAGCACCCTCGCGCACTCACTCACCGTTGAACCGGTGGTGAGCACATCATCAACCAGCACTACCGATTTTCCCTCAACCGAAACCCCTTTTGAGAGAACAAATGTATTATATATATTTTTTCTCCTCTCAAACCCTGACTTATGAGTTTGTGTTTCTGTGTATTTGGTTTTTGTAAGGGCATTCACGACAGGAATACCGCTAACCTCAGAAATTCCCCTGCTAATCAGTTCACTCTGATTGTAACCTCGTTCTAGTTTTTTTAATTTGTGGAGCGGAACCGGGGTGAGTATATCGCAATCATAATAGTCAATAATTTCTTCTGCATGCCTGCGCCCCAGAAACACAGCCATCCTTTGCTTGTTACGGTATTTTACACGGTGAATTATTTCAATCTCTGCTGAATCTTTCATCATTCCGAAGAGAGGGTAGATGGCATCAATGAGTTTATCAGTTTCGTACCTGCCTTTATATTCAGCAAGACGTTCCTCAGGGGTTAGTATTGAAAGAGAGCTAATGCAATCAGAACAGATGAAGTTTTCTGACGAGGTAAGTTTTCCAGCGCATCCCGCGCAGGTCTCTGGAAAGAATAACTGAGAAAAACTCCTGAGAACTTCCCCCGCTGCCATCAGAGCATACCCGCCCGTTTGCGTATGAACCACTCAGCCGAAAGCAGCAGCACAATAACCATCAGAATATATATGTTAGACCAGATGCGGTGCTCATCAAATGAGCTTTTCACCGGAGCTTTTTTCAGATCCAGACGTGTGTATTCGGAGAATACATCATCATAATTTTTGCTGCTATAGTATTTACCTCCTGAGTAGAAGGCAAGTGCAGAAAGGAAGTTTGCGTCTGCTGTCAGATTAGACCTTTCGAAATCAATTTCGCCGATGTTAATGCGACCTGAGTCAGCAGCATAGAGCTGTCCGTTGCGTTCAACGGTGCCTTTATAACGGTAATCTCCAGACGGGAGCTGATCTGTCATGGTTTCATATAAACCTCTGCCCAATTCATTCATTATATATTCCCTCCGAACGGATGTTGAAGAGATAACAAGTTTAATTTCCTCTCCCTCAAGCGCAGTCAGACTTTCATCAAGCAGTTCGGCTGAGATTTCAACCACTTCATTTTCACTGAAAAGTTTTTTCACCGGTTTTAGGGTAAGCAGTTTTCTTTCTTCTGCCGAGGAAAGCCAGCGTGCTATGCCGGTAATAAAACTGTCGAAGTCAAACACATCATTCGTATTAAGTTTCCATCTCCAGAGATTAACTCCGTTAAAAGCAACGGTTCTTAGTTTTCCGATAGACATCACTGTGAGCATCGGGTCATCAAGCGATACGTTATTCTGTCTTATGGTTATCAGTGGTTGCGCGCCGGTTTTACTCCTGAGCACCCAGTCATACTGAATGACTGGTGGAAGACCGTTAATGCTCATCTGAAGCGCTCCTGTTCCCGCTTTTATTACTGAATGAAGTTTATAGTTTTCATTGAGCTGTGGGAGTACTTCCTTTCTACCGTTACCAGACCTTATAATTTCAAAAGGTAAATAGGAGCTGAGGTTCCTCAGTTTCTGTACATCCGTAAAAGGGGGGAGCAGAATAAAAAATGGAGTATTCTTTTCGGCGAGTATCCTTCTCACATCTTCAAGCAGTTGCGGCGATGTTTCTGAGGCGGGGAAGTTTACCAGAAAAAGTATATCGGCCTGTTCAGCATCGGTTTTACTATAATTGCCTTCAAGATACTTCCCCTGCGCAATCTGTATAAGTGATGTAACTTTCATACTCGTGTCGGCTTTCAGCGCTGAGCGTATGAATGATACATCTGAGGATGGATAACCTGCGATAAGATGAATTTTTAGCTTATCAGAAAGGACTTTAATATATGTCACTTTTTTGTTGTTGCCTGGCTGCTCATCACCTTTTGGTATGGTCACCTCTGCGGTAATTTTTTTTTCGCCGGCGTTAACGGGTTTATAGGTAAAAAGTACCGGTGTTACCCCTTCATCAGGAAGGGTCACATTCTCTGAACGGATGAGTTTGTTATCCTCATAAAGACTGACCACAAGAGCTTCACCCTTAAAGCCGTAAGAGCTGAGAGTTACGTTTATTTTCGTTTCGCTGCCGGCATAGACGGTTTCGTTGTGGAGAATGCCGCGGATACTTACATCTTTTTTGCGTGAAGTATCACCAATCCCGATAGTATATACCGGGTACCCCAGCCGGTCAGCGCGGGTGAGGGGATTGCCTCCTTTGTTGATGATGCCATCCGAGAGTATGGTCAGCGATGCCGCGGGGGTTTCTTCAGGGATCACATTGATAACCGCTTCTATATCTGTGGCATTTCCGCCGAAAAGTAATGATCCTAACTGATCCGCTTCAGCGAACTCAGCCCTGCCGTCAAAGAAAATATATCTAAAATTAAAATCGCCGGTTTTTGTGCCGAACATCCCTGTGATTTCTTTCATCAGATTCACTTTATCAGCGGAGTCTTTTCCCGAACTTAGTGACCCGGAGCGGTCAACAGCTATATAATGAACCGGCCGCAGCTTAGTTTCATAAAAGAGACTGAGCACCGGCTCAAACATCAGAAAAAGAATAAGCAGCAGAACAATGGCTCTTAAGCCAAGTAGCAAATAACGTTTTGATTTTGAAACCATGGGCAGAGTAAAGCGGTAACTGAACCAGGCATATATACCAAGCAGCAGAAGCAGAAAAACAAGCCAGACCCAGCTTCCTGCAATATCAAGAGCAACGTCCCTCAGTTCGGTCATCTGTAGCGGCTCAGAATTTTGATTCCCACTCAGCGATCCTGCTGAGTTCCTCGTAATCGGTCAGGTCAAAATGAATTGGGGTTACCGATGCATAGTTTTCAGAAATTGCTTTCTGATCAAATATATTTGTTTCATCCATCTCAACCAGATTTCCGGTCAGCCAGTAATAGTCTCTGCCGTAGGGGTCTGTGCGCTTCTCATAGATATCATCCCATTTTGACTTCCCCTGTCTGGTATAAAGGACGCCTTTAATCTCCTCTTTAGGAAGGTCTGGGACGTTCAGGTTCAGCAGGGTACCGGGTCTAAGACCTAATTTCACGATGATTTTTGCATAATGAGCAGCCAGTTCAGCCGCGTAGTGAAAATGTTTAACATGATGATTGGTGACCGAGACAGCAATAGCTGGTATATCCATTATAGCCGCCTCGCGGGCAGCCGAAACGGTACCTGAGTAAATAACGTTAGTCGCTGTGTTAGAGCCGTGGTTAATCCCACTGACAACTATATCCGGATTAATTTTCAGGATATTTCTTACGCCCATTTTAATGCAGTCAGCCGGAGTTCCGTCCACTGCGTAGCCAAATAACTCACTGTTTTTATAGTAATTAATGACCCTGAGGGGTGTTTTCATGGTAATTGCGTGGCCGACCGCGCTCTGTTCGCGCAAGGGGGCCACCACGGTAACTTCCGCAAATTTTCTAAATTCCTCTGCAAGAGCGGCTATTCCTGTTGAATCTATGCCGTCATCGTTGCTGATAAGTACTTTCAAGCCTTGATCCTCTTTTCCGTAACCCGCCCTGATTGAGTAGCGGTTTTTTGCTAAATTATGAATCTGAATCTGTAAAAATAATGATAATAATAGAACCAGAGATATTTAACCAGTTTCCTGAGATCAAATGCGGTTTCAGCACAAAATCTGACACGGAAACTGTTCCTCCCTTTCATTTTAACCTTTCTGCCTCGGTTGGGGATGATCCGGATGCGGTTCTTGCCAGAAAAGAGAGGTTTTACAAATGGTTCGGGCTCACCCCATCAGACGTGGCAACCCAGCATCAGGTTCATGAGGATTCTGTGACGTTCGTGACTAAACCGGGGCTTTTTCCCTCATCAGACGCTCTTGTCACCGATGTTTCAGGTCTGGGGCTGGTGGTTTCCTCAGCAGACTGTCTGCCGGTCTTTGTTTATGATAAAAAAAACATGGTAATTGCCGGAATTCATTCCGGCTGGAAGAGTTCTGAAAAAAAGATTGTACGGAAGACCATTCAGTTTTTGGAAGAGAAGTGGAATTCCCATCCAGATAATCTGTATGTTTATTTCGGTCCCTCAATTTCGGGTGAGGTTTATGAAGTCGGCCCTGAAGTAGCAGAAAAATTTCCTTCAAAATATATTATTCCTTTAAAAGAAAAGTTTCTTTTGAATATACCCCTTTTAAATTTTGATTTCCTCACCTCATACGGAATTCCGGAGAAAAATATCCAGGTGAGTCGGCTTTGTACATTCAATAACCGGAAACTGCTTCACTCCTACCGCCGTGAAGGGCCAATTTCAGGCAGGGCGGTTGGTCTTATCATGATGAAAGTGAAAAACTGATGCTCGTAAAATATATACTGCTTTATATACTCCTTTGCCTGATCTGGGGTACTACCTGGCTTGCGATCCGGCTTGGTCTTGAGGATTTTGCGCCGTTTTTTTCAGCCGGTTTGCGTTTTGTGGTGGCTGCTGTGGTAATAGGCGGAATAGTTTATTTCAGGAAAATACCGCTGCCACTTGATAAAAAATCTAGGGCCATATATATCATGCTGGGACTCTTTTCTTTCTTTGTTCCTTTCGGAATGGTTTACTGGGGTGAGCAACATGTAAGCAGCGGACTGGCGGCTGTTCTTTTTGCGGTATATCCGTTTGGTGTTACCATATTTTCTCATTTTATCCTGAAAAGCGAGGAAATTACTCCGCGAAAAATCATCGGGATGATTCTTGCATTCGGAGGCGTTTACACGATTTTTCATAATAGTATAGGAGGCGGTTCGGACCTCTATGTGATGGGGATGTTTATGGTTCTCTTAAGCGCGCTTATCCAGGCATATATACTTGTGGTCTTCAAAAAACACGGCGGATATCTTAACGCACTCTCGGTAAATTTTGTGCCGGTATTAATTGCCGGTGTGTGTTTTCTCCTTTCTTCGTGGATTATAGAGCCGGCACCGGTTAAGGAACTTACTGCCGCGGGAATTGGCACTACCCTTTACCTCGGAATATTTGGCACGGTGATAACTTTTACCACCTATTATTATCTGTTAAAGCGAATTCCTCTGCTGCTTCTCTCATTTATCGCGTTTATAACTCCGGTGATTGCCGTTTTAGCCGGCTGGTTGTTTATGGCTGAAAAGCTTTCTGAGAGTGACCTGCTTGGCAGTGCACTTGTTATAACCGGACTGGGGATTGCAAATCTTGTTTTTAGTAAAAAATCCTCAACTGTACAGGCATGAAGAATATCATTAGAATCAACAAAGCTTCGTTTTATGCATACCACGGTGTGTTTCAGAGTGAGCAGAACGTAGGCGGTAAATTTGAAGCGGATATCGTAATCCACACCGATTTTTCGCTGGCATCAGAAAAAGATCAATTAAAAAATACGATTGACTATGAGAAGGTCTATCAGGTATTGTATGAAACCGCGATTGCTAAAAAATACTATCTTATTGAAGCACTGGCAGGAAAGATTACGGATGAGCTTTTTCGCAAATTTGAAATGGTTGAGAAACTTGAAGTAAGAATCAGGAAAAATAATCCTCCGATTGGCGGCGTGGTTGAGTCAGTTGAGGTTGAAGTTATCAAAGAGAGAAACGAGTTTCTGAAAGAATGGAAGTAACAGTTTTTCTTGGAATAGGTTCAAACATTGAACCGCGTAACGGATATATTATGAAAGCTCTGCGGCTCCTGACCGCAGATGAACATATTACGTTCAGGCAGCTTTCTTCAAAGTATAGAACCAGACCCTTTGGTATAACTGACCAGGGGGAGTTTCTGAATATTGTCGCTGAGATCGGAACGGACTATTCTCCCGTCGAGCTTTTTAGGGTCGTAAAACAGACCGAGGAATTGACCGGAAGAGTAAAGCGTGAAAAATGGGGAGCACGCGAAATAGATATCGATATTCTTCTTTATGGTGATTCGGTTTATCAATCAGACCAGCTTGATATTCCTCATAAAGGTCTTATGAGTCGTGATTTTTTTGTAATCCCGCTGCTCGAGATATATCCGGATGCAGTTAATCCGGGGACAGGGGAGAAGCTCAGTACCATTCTCTTTGATGCTGAGAATAGTTTTATAGCAGGGAAATATGAACCTGAAGAGGAATCAATCCGATGAGTGAAATAAATTACATCGCTATTGAAGGGGTAATCGGGGTAGGTAAAACTTCACTGGCCCGGCTGCTTGCGGAGAAAATGAGAGCGCGGCTGATACTTGAGAAGTTTGAGGAGAATCCTTTTCTTGACAGGTTTTATAAAAGCAAAGCTGATTTTGCGTTTCAGACACAAATGTTCTTTCTGGTCAGCAGATACAAACAGCTTGAGGGTCTGCATCAAAACTCACTATTTACAAATTACATAGTGTCGGACTATATATTTGAGAAAGACCGCATATTTGCAAGCATCAATCTTTCTGATGAGGAGTTCCGGCTGTATGATTCCATTTATCCGATGTTTGCGCAGAATATCCGCAAGCCCGACCTGGTCATTTTTCTTGACAGTGATGTTGACCGACTGGTGTACAATGTGCAGCTCCGCAACAGGGAGATGGAAAAAGGAGTAACTGCTGATTATCTGGGTGCTCTGAGCAATGCTTATAAGGAATTTTTCTTCAAATATTCACATAGTCCTCTTCTGATCATTAATACCACAGGGATTGACTTTGTAAATAATGAATCAGAGTTTAACGCACTTTATAAGGAAATTTTCCGGGAAGACAGGACTTTTATTGAGTATTTTAATCCTGAAGGGAAGGGGATATTTTGAGATATATTCTAATTATCCTGCTTATATATATTGTTTACAGAATAGCAAAGGCGGTGTTCCTCAGGAAGCTCAGAGAGATGGCGGGAGCTGGTAATTCAAGAGTGAGGGAAAGTGATTCCGCGAAAGTTGAAAAAAGAAACATTGAAGACGCAAAGTTTACAGAAATAAAAGAAGAAGACTCAAAAGGGAAAGGGTAATCTTTATCATGAGTATTTTTGAAAAACTTCTTCATACTGTCTGCAGAGCTATTTGGGGTGCTGAAGAAAAACTGTTGCCTCCTGATTTTCAGCCAAAAAAAATACTCATCATAAGACCTCATAACCAACTGGGCGATATGATTGCCGGAACGGTTCTCTTCCGGGCTATGAAGGAAACCTGGCCTGAAGCTGAACTTTATTTAATTGCCTCACCGCAGAATATCTCCGGTGCACAGCATAACCCGTTCCTCACAGGCATTTTTAATTTTGATAAAAAGAATTTGTTTAGCGTTAAATTCCTCACTTCATTTTACCGTTTTCTCAGAGACGATTACGATATGGTGATAACCCCGGTTGTTGTTTCGATTTCATTTACCAGTAATCTGATGGCTGGGATTTCCAGAGGGAGCCGTAAAATTGGCGCGGCTTCACTGAATGGTGAAATCAATGACTCAGCGTATTTTTTTCATGAACGCATTGATCTTGATTTCCGCAGAGAGGAAGATCTTCATGTTTGGGAACGCATGATGCGTAATATGGGCTCGGTTAAGCTAAGCCACGGCGAACTAAAAACTGATATTTATTATACACAAAAAGATACTGATGCTGTACTGGTTGATTTAAATGAACGCGGTTATACGGAGGATCAGATGCTTGTCGGGATTCATCCCGGTGCAGGTAAGCCGCAAAATATCTGGCCGGCTGAAAATTTTGCTGAGGTGATTAACTCTGTTTCTGAACTGGCTCTATCGTCAGCCAATAAATCCGTTTTTGTTTTTGCTACCGGAACTTCAGACGAGCAGTGGATTATTGAAGCTATTAACAGTAGAGTGAAGAATAAGGTACATTTTTTTAAGACCGCGATCAGTGAAGTTGCTGCAATGATGCAATTTGCTGATCTTTTTATTGCTAATGATACCGGAATTATGCACGTTGCAGGGGCTGTATGTGTACCTCAAATTTCGCTATTCGGGCAGACTAATCCACTGATGTGGGCCCCGAGAGGAAAAGATAAATACTGGCTGCGTGAGTCGGACGATGTTAAAGATATTTCTCCTGAAAAAGTGATTACACTTGCCAGAGAAATCCTCTTACTCTGACAATATGAAATCAGCAGAGCCAGGTATTATGAAGAATTATGCAGCGGTTGATATTGGCTCAAACTCATTTCATCTGAAGATTGCAGCTTTCTCTGATGGCAGGATTTCAGATGCACTGCTTGATAAAAGAATTGTTCATCGTCTTGCAGCAAAAGACCAGTCAGGTAACACCTATATACCTGAAGAGCGGATCGTCAGAGGAATTGAAATAATCGGTGAATTTGCCTCAGACATAGCAAAATATAATGCTGTGTATATGGGTATGGCAACAAGTGCTGTGCGCGAGTCTGTTAACGGTTATGACTTCCTTAAAAGAGTTAAAGAAGTTACAGGTCTTACAGTTGAAATTATCTCAGGTTACAAAGAAGCCGAACTTATTTATGAAGGGGCGATGCTGTTTTTTTCGAAAGAGGAGAGGGATATCACAGTTGTTGATATTGGTGGGGGAAGTACAGAAATAATTAAAGGGCGAGGAACTGAGTATTTGTACGCTGAGAGTATGCCTGTAGGGGCAGTCAGATGCAGCCAGATGTTTGCGCCGGATTTTAACTATTCTGAGGAATCAATTTATAAAATAGGGGAATATACTCGTGAGCAGCTTGTTCATCATTTCCCTGTTAAGGAACGATACAAGTCGTCCGTTGTGATTGGTACATCGGGTACATTCAACTCATTAGCTACGCTGAGGACTATTCTCACACCGGCAGAAATAGATATCACCTTTGAGCTGATTCGTAAAACCGGTGCGTTATGCAGTGAGTATAATGAAGTGAGCAGAAGAATGTCACTTACATACATTGAGAAAAATAAACTTGAAATACTGCCTGCCAGTATTGCAATAGTAAAGGCGATTGCTGACTATTTTGCTTTCGCTGAATTTATATATTCTCCCTATGCTATCCGTGAAGGAATGATACAGGAGCTCATCAGGAAAGAAACAACACATGGCTGATATATATCTTAAAAAAAACGAAGACCGGAGAATTGAAGCCGGCCATCTCTGGGTGTTCAGCAATGAGGTGCTGAAAATTGAAGGCGATGCTGTAAACGGCGAGATCTGCTCTCTGTTTACTTCAACCGGAAAATTACTTGGGACTGGATTCTGGAATAAAAACTCATTAATCTGCTTGCGGCTGCTCTCAAGAGAAAAGATTGATTCCGCAGAAAAGTTCATTAAAGAAAGAATTCTTGCGGCAGACCTTCTTCGCCGGAGCATTTATAGTGAAAGAACTGCATACCGGTTAGTCTTTGGTGAGAGTGACCGACTGCCGGGATTGGTTATTGACCGTTTTAATGATACTTACATTCTTCAGATACATAGTGCCGGTATGGAAGGAATGAAACAAATCATAACTGAAGTTCTGAAAAATGATTTTTCTGCGCGGCATATTCTCACGCGGCATGATAAGTATTTTCGAAATCTGGAGGGGATTGCTGAAGTTGATGAGATACTATTGGGCAGCCCGGAGAAGGAAATAATTGAAATCGGGAGAGTGAAGTATCAAATTGATTTTAGTGAGTCACAGAAGACCGGATTCTTTTTTGACCAGGCGGCAAACCGCATATACAGTTCCCGCTTTGTGAAGAACGGATCAGTGCTGGATGTATTTTGTAACACAGGTGGATTCGGGCTTCATGCAGTTTCTCAGGGCGCTGCCGAAGTTTTGTTTACTGACATATCGGAGCCCGCACTCACTTCTGTGAAGGCAAATTATGAACTCAACAAGTTTACCGGGAAAGCTGAATTTCTTCTGGGTGATGCGTTTAACGTTCTTAAGGAGCTGCATCTGCAGAAGAGAACATTTGATCTGGTGATAGCTGATCCGCCGGCATTTGTGAAGAGCAGAAAAAGAATCCAGGAAGGAATAAAGGGGTATATCAATGTGAATTCCCTCGCACTGAATCTGGTAAAAAGCGGGGGATATTATGCAACTGCGTCTTGTTCGCATCATATCAGCAGGGACATGTTTCTGGAGGCCATCCACAAGGCAGCACTTAAAGCTGGACGTGAGCTTCGGCTGTTGCATCTGGGCGGGGCTGCCGAAGATCATCCTGTGCTGTTGGCGATGCCGGAAACGGAGTATTTGAAGTTTGCATTTTTTGCAGTGGAGTGAGTTCTTGGTGATTGGTGCTTAGTTCTTGGTGCTTGGTTCTTGGCGCTTGGTTAACCTCGTGAATTTTTGTTTTAGCGCAGTAGATTAGGTACTGTGGTAACCCCTTTGTGGAGAACATACCCCCGCCGGAGTTGTTAATCTGCAACAGTTCCCCGGACTTCTTTATGGATTGTTCTTTAACCGAAATGACATGAAAATTTCCACAATTGCTCAAAAAAGTCAAAAAAAGAAATTATTGACCTGTAATTTTTTTTCTCAACCCCAGTAAACTTTTTATTTTTGAGGTCGTCTAAAAATAGGTTTTTAATAAATTTTTGAGGGTATCCCTTGGACATTTCAGCATTAAACGAAAAAATCCGCAATGAGAGTGCATTCATAGACCTGCTGACCAATGAAATCAGTAAAGTCATTGTAGGTCAGAAAGTCATGGTTGAGCGCCTGATGATCGGGCTCCTTTCCAACGGGCATGTTCTGCTCGAAGGAGTGCCGGGACTCGCTAAGACTCTTGCCATCAAAACCCTGGCCGCCTCAATGAAGGCAAAATTCCAGAGAATTCAGTTCACCCCTGACCTGCTGCCGGCCGACTTAGTCGGTACCCAGATTTACAATCAGAAAGACGGAAACTTTCTTATAAAGAAAGGCCCTCTTTTTGCCAATTTTATCCTCGCGGATGAAATTAACCGCGCGCCGGCAAAAGTGCAGAGTGCATTGCTTGAGGCGATGCAGGAGCGCCAGGTAACCATCGGTGAGCAGACTTTTAAACTTGAAGACCCATTTCTCGTACTTGCCACTCAGAATCCGATTGAGCAGGAAGGCACTTATCCGCTGCCGGAAGCACAGGTTGACCGTTTCATGCTTAAGGTGAAGATATCCTACCCCAGCAAGGAAGAAGAATTAAAAATCCTCAGAAGCAATACATCTTCGGAGAATGTTACTGTTCAGCCGGTCATTACCGCTGAGGATATCATCCGGGGCAGGGAATTAGTAAAGGAAGTATATCTTGATGAAAAGATTGAGAAGTATATACTTGATATCGTCTTTGCAACCCGTAACCCGGAAGAATATAAACTTGCCAGACTGAAGCCCCTGATTCAATACGGGTCATCACCGCGCGCAAGCATCAGTCTTGCTCAGGCAGCAAAATCTCATGCATTCATCCGCCGGAGAGGATACGTCATACCGGAAGATATACGTTCAATTGCATACGATGTGTTGCGTCACAGAATAGGTGTTACCTATGAAGCGGAAGCAGAGGAAATCACTTCCGAAAATATCATACAGGATATACTGAACACGGTTGAAGTACCCTAAGCAAATCATTTTGAAAGCATGATTACTTCGGAACTACTTAAAAAAGTACGCCACATAGAGATTAAGACTAGGGGACTTGTGAACCATCTCTTTTCCGGTGAATACCATTCGGTGTTCAAAGGGAAAGGTATGGATTTTAGCGAAGTACGGGAGTATCAGTTCGGCGATGATATACGCAGCATTGACTGGAATGTTACCGCGCGGTTTGGTCATCCTTTTATAAAAGTATTTGAAGAAGAACGTGAACTGACAGTGCTGCTGGTCGTTGACCTTTCCGGCTCGCAGTATTTTGGTTCTTATCAGCAGGCAAAGCAGCAGGTTGCTGCCGAACTGAGCGCTATTCTTTCCCTTTCTGCATTAAAGAATAATGACAAAGTGGGTCTGATACTTTTTACCGATACGGTTGAGAAGTATATACCGCCGCAAAAGAAAAAAACCAACGTTCTGCGAATCATCAGGGAAGTGCTTTCGTTTGAACCGAAGAGTAGGGGAACGAACATCAAAAGTGCACTGGAGTTTGTTAATAAAGCCGTTAAAAAACGCAGCATCTGCTTTCTCATTTCTGATTTTAACGACAAGGGATACGATCAGGTTATCCGCATCACTGCGCGCAAGCATGATTTGATAGCCGTTAAGATTGAAGATACAAGAGAAAATGAACTTCCTTCGGTAGGTCTTGTCCGGTTTGAAGACCCTGAGAGCGGTCAGGAAATGCTTATTGATACCAGTTCAAT
>JADLAF010000089.1 GCA_020848375.1 Ignavibacteriaceae bacterium | reverse complement strand
ATTTCATTATCAATGTCAATCAGCGCTCTGAGCGAGTCAGGCACAACTGCCGCCAGTGCTGAGGTATCCACATAAATATATACTCCCGCGCCGGATTTTCTCAGATAGAGATCTTATACCGTCAGAAGACCGTCTATTTTCACGATGTCACGCCTGTTGATATACGGCTTGTTATAAAAGACTGAAGTTCCTCCGGTTGTGATGATGCGGGTGCCGGTCTGACCTGCAGCACCGGAAGATGACAATGTATCAATCCGGTAATAAAATTTGCTTCCTGACTGCAGCGGATAATCATAGGACTCTGTAACAACCGGGGGCGCGACCGTTTCTTCTTTACAGCCGGTCACCATGACTGCTGCCAGCAGGGCGATATATAAAAACTTATTTCGTAAGAACTTCATGTACAATTTTTTCCTTTAAACTCTGAAATGCATGATAGCGATGGCTTATCCGGTTTTTCTCCGCCGGATCCATCTCGGCTGTGGTTATGGTATATCCGTCCGGCTGAAAATAGGGGTCGTACCCGAATCCGTTATCACCGCGCGGTATGGTGATAATCTTCCCCTCCAGTTTACCCTCGGCAGCCAGCAGCTTCTTACCGTCATAAAACACCGCGGAGCAAATATACCTTCCGGTGTGCGGCTCAGGGTAAGCTAAAAGCTCCTGCTGAAGCTTTGCGTTATTCTTCTGATCGTCAGCATCCTTACCGGCGTAGCGGGCTGAATACACCCCCGGTCTGCCGTCAAGCTGGTCAAGCGCAATACCTGAGTCATCCGCAATGGCGGGGAATCCGGTTTTTGTATATACTGCCTTTGCTTTTATCACAGCATTCTCACGGAAGGTACTGCCGGTCTCGGGAATATCCTTAATACCGGGAAAACGGTCAAGCGAGATCAGTTCAATCCGCTCATCCTGCATGATTGCCTGAATCTCCGCCAGTTTCTTTTTATTATTGGTTGCTATGACTATTTTCATGGTTATTGCGTTAGTTTCCTGCCGGGAGACCCTGCCCAGACATGGTCTTTATGACTGAAATTACAACCTTCCCAGCAGTGCTTTCAGTTCCCTTTTCCCCTCGCTGAACACTTTGGGGGAATCATAAACTTTGGAAACGCCCCCCTCAACATGAAGCTTTCCGTCCACAATTACCGTATCCACATCTTCCTGACCGGCGGAATAGACTATTTTGGAATAGACCAGTTCCGGATCATCCTTTGCCGCAAAGCCGTTTTTATTGAGGTTCAGCAGCACCAGATCGGCTTTTTTGCCCGGTTCGATGCTTCCGGTCAGGTGGTCAATGCCGAGCGCCTTTGCCCCGTTGATAGTGGCCAGTTTCATCACTTCTTTTGCATTCATGGCAGTCGGGCCTTGTATTGGCTTCTGAATCAGTGCTGCAAGGTTCATTTCACGAAATACTGAAAGCCGGTTATTGCACGGAGCACCGTCTGCGCCAAGAGATACATTCACTCCGCTTTTTATCAGATGAGGAATATTTGCGATACCCGAAGCAAGTTTCAGATTGGATGACGGGCAGTGCGCAACCGATGTCCCCTTTTCTGCCATGGTTTTCACTTCTTCATCATGAACGTGGATGCAGTGGGCAAGTACCGTTTTCTGTTCCAACATTCCGATGGAATTGAAATAGTCAATATTTTCTTTACCCGTTTTCTTCCGCACCTCTTCCACTTCTTTTTTGTTTTCTGACGAGTGGGTATGTATCAACGTGCCGGGTATATCCTTAACCATCTCTGCTGTTTCCCTCAGCAACCGGTCGCTGCAGGAAAGCACAAAACGCGGTGCAAAGCCGTAGTTTATCCTGCCGCCGGATGTATTATGAAATGCTTTTGCAAGTTCATACGACTCTTTAAGTTCCTCTCCGGTATCTGCCTTAAACGAGGGGAAAAGATCGTTCTCATCAATCATGCACTTGCCCGCAAACGCGCGGATACCGGAAGCAGCAAGCTCATCAAATATCACTTCAGTGTGGCGGAGCGTTCCCATATCAAGCAGCGTGGTGGTTCCGCCGCGCAGCAGTTCATCTATTCCAAGCCGGACGGATGCACGCAGCGACTCTTTGGAATGGGCATTCTCATAAGGAAATATCCTGAGCTGAAGCCAGTCAAGCAGTTCAAGATCATCAGCAAGCCCGCGGAAGAGGGTCTGACAGAGGTGTATATGCGTCTGAATGAAGCCCGGCGTCATCACCAGGTCGTGTTTATATATATGACGTGCGGCGCTATATACTTCTTCCGCTTTTTTTGACGGAAGAATCTCCCGTATATACGATCCCTCAATAACTACAGCGTGACTGGTGAGAATCTCAAACCGGCTGTTGCAGGTGACTATGACCCCCGGATGCAGAACCTCAGTCATTCTTCCCGTTTTCCTTTTCGATATCAGCGAAAATCTCATCCATTACCTCAAAAGCATAACGGAGATGAGGAATCACAATCGAACCGCCTACGATAAGCGCTATGTTGAATGACTCCTGAAGCTCCTCTTTTGATGCGCCTTCCTGAATTGAACGGTCAATGTGGTAAAAAATGCAGTCATTGCACCGAAGCACCATTGAACCGACCAACCCCATCAGTTCCTTCATTTTTACGGGGATAGCCCCTTCTTCGTAAGCACGGCTATCCAGTGCAAAAAAACGGTTAAACTCTTTTTGTCCGGCGTTCAGAATCCGGTCATTCATATCAAGGCGGTATTTTCTTGTCTGCGCAACGCTTTTTGTTTTCATGGTTTCCAGAATTTTGTTGAAATAACAGGCAAAATTACGAATTAATGCCCGCCTGTGGGATGAAAATGGCAGGAGGGCAGGCAAACTGACCGGAATTTGTGTTTAAAATCTTCTCTGGCTGAGTGACAGAGTCAGGAGTCTTAATCGCTTTTTCTTCATAATTTTCATGATGAAATTATTAAAAATCATATTCCAGACAGCAGCCAAATTTCTCCTGGCCGATATCCCCTGCCCCGCATGAGTAAATCACTTTCCACAACCCGGAAACGGGCAGAACAGGGGATGAGATCTACCGCATTAGGAATTGGCATAAATGCCCTGCTCGCGGTTATAAAAGTTACTGCCGGATTTTTTGGAAACTCGTATGCTCTTATTGCAGATGGTATTGAATCTGCCTCTGATGTTCTAAGTTCTATGGTCGTGTTCGCCGGCCTGAAAATTGCGATCAAGCCAAGGGATGAAAATCACCCTTATGGCCATGGAAAAGCAGAGCCGCTGGCAGCGGTGCTGGTCTCAATGGCACTTTTTGGTGCTGCCATTATTATTGCAGTTCAGAGTGCAAAAGAAATTATCACACCGCACCATGCACCCGCGCCTTACACACTGATTGTCCTGCTGGTTGTGGTTGTTACCAAAGAGCTTCTTTACCGCTATGTTTTCAGTGTCGGGGAAGAAGTGAAAAGCACCGCAGTTAAAACCGACGCCTGGCATCACCGAAGCGATGCAATAACTTCGATGGCTGCGTTTTTGGGGATTGTTATAGCCCTAATCGGTGGTGAGGGATGGGAAGAAGCGGATGACTGGGCTGCGCTTTTTGCTTCAGCAATCATTATATATAACGCCTATCAGTTATTCAAGCCCGCCATTAACGAAGTGATGGATGCAGCACCCCCAATCTATCTACTTCAGGATGTAAAAAACGCGGCTCTGGGTGTTGACGGAGTTCTTGGCCTTGACAAATGTTTCATCAGAAAAATGGGCTTTGACCATTATGTTGATCTGCATGTAATCGTCTCAGGCGATCTGACCGTAAGGAAAAGTCACAATATCGGTCATAAGGTGAAGAACATGATACTGCAATCCGTCCCCGGCATTACCGATGTGCTGGTTCACATTGAGCCGGAAGAGGAACTGGAGAAGGGAAAGAAATTATAAAAAAACTCCTTTCCCTCTCAGAGTATCTACGAGATTTCAGATAACCGGCTAAAAAAGTCAATCACACTGTCTTCAAACTTTATAAACACGGTTCATGTAATTCTTTATATCTATTTACACACACTCAACGGAAAATCCTGATACACTTTCCAACTCATTGGGTACTGCTCCGGGATATTATATAACTTGCACAACTCAGGTACCCGCTTTGCTGCATAACTGTCAATTTCTGCGATTGTTATCATATTATCCCCATCCAGGTCACCCATGCAGTTCAATGCTTCTTTTACCGCGTAACTGAACAGCCCCATGCCCAGTTTTGGCAGTTCCTTAGACGCCTGATCCCTGCTGCTTGAGGCAATCACATAGACTCCGCTGTTGCGTGCAAGACTCTGTATTGCTTTTTCCTCGGTCACTCCCCTCAATGCAAAGGTCTCAAGTGCTCCCCCTGCCTGGCAGGCATCTATGATCATCATCTGCTTATTTGCCCGTATCCTCCGTGAAATTTCTTTCAGTTCCCCCGATGATACTCCCTCCTGTGCAAGCAAATCATTCCTGCCATACATCTGTGTTACATTATGAAGCACCATATAGAAATCCGGTTTCTCCCCTTCGCTCATAACACCATGACCTGAATAGAGGAATACAAATCCGTCAGAGGGTTTTACCTTTGTTATCAGTTCCTCAGCAGACTGAAGCAGTCTTCCCCGTGTTGCTTCTGTATCCGTTAGCCGGACAACCACTATCTCCTTGAAAATCTTCTCCCCCTTTTTACTGATTTCTGTTATCAGCGTATCAATATCGTTAACGGCAAAACTAAGATTGTAGCGGCTGTTTTTATAATTATTCACGCCGGCGGCAAGTATATAGAGTGTACTTTTAGGTTTTGTTCCCTCAGCCTGAAGCACCAGTTCATACGGAGCAGATTCTGTACCGTCAAGGTTGTCTGCCACTACACGGATCCGGTTGGTATCAGCGAGCAGTTCCACTGTATATACACGGTCAATTTGGGCGCCCTTCTTTTCCGCAAGGCCTATTAGTTCTTCTTCAACTAATTTTCCGTTAAGGAAGATTTTTACTTTTCCTATTCCGCCGCCGTGGTCAGTAACAGCAATATCAATCAGGGTCTTGCCTGATTTTATCCTGTCACCCGTTTTTGGTGAGGTTATCTCTGCTGAAGGCGGCAGTTTGACAGCCTTTGTTAAATCAATATTCTCCTTGAACTCAGGCACTGTACCCGATGCCATAACCTGCTGCATAAGCCCGGGGGTATAAAACTCATTAAAAAATGATTCAAGCGGCAGTACATCCATTCCTTGTACATAGTGGAGCTGCTTCAAACCTTCCTGCGTTCCGTCAAACCGCCCATCAGGTGACATAGAGACCCAGTCATTGTTATCAAAACCATACATAGATAATAGTTCTTTGCCTGTTTCAATATCCCAATACCGGATTGAGCCATCACTTGAACCAGAAAGAAGATATCTGCCATCGCTGCCCGGGGCTACTGACGTTACATAGTGTTTATGACCAGATAATGTATCCACCGGATTGCCTGTTGCAAAATCCCAGATTCTAATTGTATAGTCATCTATTCCGGCAATTATATACTTACCGTCATGACTCATAGTCACAGAATTAACGCGAATATCTTCAATGCGCCTCACTATCGTTCCTCTGACTATCTCCAAGATACTAATTCCTTTTCCTTCGCTAGAAACGGAAAGGACATATTTACCATCGGGGGTGAAAGTTAATAATTTGGGTTTTGAATCAATATATAAATTATGTACTAATTTGCCAGTTTCAATTTCCCGGTAC
The DNA here is from genome assembly GCA_020848375.1 of Ignavibacteriaceae bacterium. GTDB lineage: Bacteria > Bacteroidota > Ignavibacteria > Ignavibacteriales > Ignavibacteriaceae > H2-BAC3. The sequence goes on along the minus strand of JADLAF010000089.1, from coordinate 1,513 downwards.
CTGATGAATGATTTGCCAGAACTGTCAGAAGCATAGATGAAATATTTGCCATCAGGGCTAAAAGAAACAATTTTAACCCCATACTCATAATCAGAATACGAAGAATGTTGTTTGCCGCTTGGGTTTTCCCATATCTTTATGGCTCCATCAATTGACGCGGAGATAATGTACTTGTTGTCGGGACTAATTGCCACATATCTAACTTCCTCCTCATGTCCTCTTAAAGACCTTATCAGTTCTCCGCTCTCCAATTGCCATATATTTACGGGACCATAAGGATAATCCACACCGGTAACAAGATACCTGCCGTCTTTGCTCATCGCAAGAGCTCCCCGATACGAATCTGTGTTAATCGTTTTCACTACTTTGCCGCTGGTGCTTTCCCACTTATATATCTTACCGTTGTCTATTGCATATTGAAAAAACTTGTTGTCAGGGGTTATAAGAGTTGAAATCACAATAGATGTCTGACCACCCAATGTTCTGACCAGACGGGCGCTTTTCCAATCCCATATTTTTATAGTATTATCTGAAGAGCCTGAGACCATATACCGCCTGTCAGGACTTATGTTTATAGTTGTCACCCAATCTTTATGCCCTTCCAAAGCATGAAGCAGTTTGCCTGTTGTTAGTTCCCAGATCTTTATTGTTTTATCTTCCGATCCTGAGAAAATATATTTACTATCAGAACTTATGGTTACAGTTTCCACCGAACCGGTATGTCCTTTCAAAGTTCGAAGAAATTTGCCTGTCGTTTGATCCCAAATCTTTATTGTGGAGTCAAAATACGCAGCTGATACCAGGTAATCTCCATCCCCGCTGATCGCAACTGAAGAAATATCTTCGCCATGTCCTTTTATTGTTCTCATATGCTTTCCTGTTTCAACATCCCAGACACTCAGATTACCTTCCTCAGATCCGGATGCTATATACCTGCCATTCTGGCTTATCGAAATTGAAGTACCAGATTTGCTATGCGTATCTATATTGTGCACAAGACTGCCGCTGTCTGTAAGATAGATTTTTATCACTCCGCTTTCAGTCGAAGAAACTATAAACTTTTCATCCGAACTGAACTTGACATCCGTAACCTTAGAAACCCCCTCAATAACTCTCGCGATCTGCCCGGTTTGTAATTCCCAAAGCACAATCTTCCCATCAAAGCAACCCGACACTATATACTTGCCATCTGGGCTAATAGAAAGAGATGTTACCCCCCGTCCGTCACTATGGAGTGTCCGGATCAGTTTTCCAGTTGAGGTTTCCCATATTTTTATGGTTTGATCCCAACTTCCTGAGACAATAAATCTGCCATCAGGGCTAAATACCGCAGAAGAAACAGGTAAAGTATGCCCCTCCTGCAGCCGCAGTTCAGGTCTTGGGTCATCGGACTGAGCAAATGCAAAGGTGTTGCCAAAGACTAACATCAGGCAAAATACAATACGGGACCACAGAGGAACTTCCATCTTCATTACTTGAACTCTCCTATTTAAATGAAACTTAAAACTTTTAT
>JADLAF010000088.1 GCA_020848375.1 Ignavibacteriaceae bacterium | reverse complement strand
GTATGAAATATGAATTGTTTTAATTGGTAATATTTAATCCAAAGAAAAGCCCTGGTTTGCAGCCGGGGCTTTTTTGTTTTTGTCCGGTTTACGGTAAAGACGATGCAAATGCTAAGCGGATGATTTGTTGACCAGGGGCTTCTGCATTTGCGTTGTCTCAAGGAAGAATGAGTAAAGCGGTTTTTGGATGTACAGCAGGGGTGCGATGAGAAGAAGCACTCGCATGAACTTTGATAAAAACAAGAGTTGCGTTAAGCGATTGCATCGTCTCTACGATTTAATACACGTATTCTATGGAACACAGTTGAATATGGGATAAGTAATCATATTTAATCTGCAATTCATAATTCATACTTCTTTGTTGTATCTAATCCGGTATATCTTATTAGCGTAATCATCCGAAACCAGAATTGAACCATCCGGGAGCTGTTGTATGTCCACAGGGCGGCCGGTGGCTTTTTCATTCTGAAGCCATCCTTCGGCAAACGTTGAATATCCTGTGGATTTGTTTCCCTCAAGAGAAACTAAAGTAACACGGTAACCAATTTTATTGCTCCTGTTCCAGGAGCCGTGTTCAGCAATAAAGATTTTATTTTTGTATTCTGCCGGGAACATATTTCCCGTATAAAAACGCATTCCAAGAGCGGCTACATGAGGGCCGAGTTCCTGCGCCGGTCTGGTGAAGGAGTCAAAATCAGCGTTTTTTCCAAAATCAGGATCAGTTATGTTGTTGCCATGCAAAAACGGAAACCCGAAGTGCATACCTTTTTTTGGCGCATGGTTTAGTTCATCCGGCGGTATATCATCACCGAGCATATCGCGTCCGTTGTCGGTAAACCAGAGTTCGTTGGTTACCGGGTGCCAGCCGAATCCCACGGTATTCCTAACGCCATGGGCAAAAACTTCCGGTTCGCTCCCATCCGGATTCATCCTCATGATGGAGGCATACCGTTTATCTTTCTCCAGGCAGACATTGCAGGGCGCGCCCACAGGTATATATAGTTTGCCATCCGGACCGAATGCAATAAACTTCCAGCCGTGATGTGTTTCTTTAGGGAAATCATCCCGGATGACCACAGGTTTAGGCGGTGAGGTCAGTTTATTCTCGATATCATCGTACCGCAGAATTCTGTTTACTTCAGCCACATAGAGAGAGCCGTTTCTGAACGCCACACCGTTGGGCATAAAAAGTCCGGAAGCAATCGTATATACTTTGTCTGCCTTATAATCCCCGTCTTCATCCACCAGTGCATAAACACTGCCGCCGGACCGGTTCCCTACAAATAGAACACCGGAAGGGGAAATTGTCATAGAGCGGGCATTCTTGATGTTATCAGCATAAACGGAAATGGAAAATCCCTTTGGAAGTTTTATATGACTTAGTGAAGGATCGCCCGGAGTAGTGCCGGGCTCTTCTCCGCGACAGTTTAAGGAGACAAAGATGAGTGGTATAAGAAGCCGTATCAGAAACATGGGTCATCCTTAGCTGTGTAAAACAATAGTTGTAAGTTAGGAAATGTTTCTCTAAATTTCAAAATCAACAAACCATCAGTTAACTAAAAAGAGGCCCAAATGAGAACTGTTCTTTCGTTGTTCGTGCTGTTTGTTTTTCTGAGCGGAGAGATTTTTTCGCTGCCAAGATTTTCTGTAAGGTCCGGAGGTAAATGTATTGACTGCCATGTGAACCCGACGGGGGGTACAATGCGTAATGAGTCCGGATGGAAATGGGGAAAAAACAATCTGGTAATGTGGAAATCTGACGGTGAAGAATCCTCCCCGGCAAGCAACATGATCGGGACGAATGTTTCTTACGGACTCGATTTCCGTACTCAGTATCTTTATTCCCAGGAAAAGGGCAGATCTGATTTTCAGAATATGACCGGCTCACTCTATTTTAATGCTGAATTAACTGACCAGATTAATCTTTTTGCAAAGAAGGATTTTGTCTGGGGTATGTTTGAAGCATATGGTGTGGTAAATATTTCTAAGAATGCCTACCTGAAAGCAGGCATATTTACTCCAAATTATGGCATTCGCCTTGATGACCATACAGCATACACTCGCGGCGGTGATTTAGGTTTAACCCATTCAAGTTCTGGCGGCTTTATATATGATCCGCGCTATCTGGAAACTGGTATTGAATTTGGATATAATCTTGGTGAGTTCGCATTCGCAACCCTGAGTGCAGGCAAGCAGGATGGCTTTGCTTATTCAGTTCCTTTTGCCAAAGACCCGAGTTATACGGCACGGATTGAAGTCACCCCGGAAGTAAGTGAAAATTTCACATTCTTAATTGGTGCAAATTATGCTAAACACAAGGCAGATCAATACCCCGGCTGGAGAAATTTCAGTTATGGAGGCGGATTCCTCGGATTCGGCACTGCCGGATTCACTTTGCTTGCAGAGTATGATATCGCAAGCAATTATCGCGCTTCAGATACCACTTCCAATGTAATGATGGTTGAACTCAGTTATAAAATAAGGCGCGGACTTGATGCGGTTGTCCGTTATGACCGCTACGACAGAAATACAGACGGAGAAGGAGATGTTACCTCTCATCTGATTGTTGGTCTGGAATATTTCCCGGTCAGTTTTATGGAAATCCGTCCGCAGTTCCGTCTCTTTACAGCAGATGACCCGACAAAAAAGAATTCCGTTGTGCTGCAGTTTCATTTTTGGTACTAAAATCAATTAGTAGTTAGGAATTTGTAATTAGTAATCAAAGACGATTTGAAATATATTTTGAATCGTATTGCAAATATCAATAACTAATAGCAGCCGGAGTTTTCCGGAGAGAAATAATTTTAAAGGATATATATGAGTGACAGAAATATGATTAACTGGTTCGAAATTCCCGCTGTGGGTTTTGAACGCGCCTGTGTTTTTTATTCAAAGGTTTTAGGTATTGAAATTGAAAGAACCGCGATGGGTGAGTTTAAGATGGGTATGATGCCCATGTTTGAGGGGAAAGTATCAGGTGCTATCGTGACAGGCGAGGGTTACACTCCCTCTTTGGAAGGCGTGTGCATTTACCTGAATGCTGACCCTGATCTTAATGACGCGCTCGGGCGTGTTGAGGCAGCAGGAGGAAAAATTCTGGTGCCCAAAACTCCGATTACTCCGGAATATGGCTTTTTTGCCGTAATCGTGGATACAGAAGGGAATAAAATCCACCTCCATTCCAACGGTTAATCCTCAGGAATCTAAAGCCCCCTGTGGTTATTCCGGGAGGCTTTGCTATTTTTGCACAGCTAGTTATTTGCTCACAATACAGGAATCAAATGGAACCCCAACAGTATATTCAGGGGATACTAAAAAGATTACACACGATAAAAAGAGAAATTACTGAACTCGCCGAACCTCTCACCGCAGAGCAGTTAAACTTTAAACCCAACCCCAAAAACTGGAGTATCGCTGAGGTGATGGATCACATCATAACGGCTAATGCCACCTATTTTTCCGGAATTGCAGAGCTGACTTCATCCAATCCCGGTTCAAAAGCATCCGGTCGCTACTCACATAACTTAATGGCACGGATGATGGTTTATTTTCTTAAACCGGACGGTATGAAACTGCCCACACCTCCTCTATTTGAACCTGAAAGCAGTCATCACGATCAGCATATCCTGCATCGGCTGGAACAGAACTTCCGCGAAATTGAAACTTTTATTAACGAAGCAAAAGAAATGGATCTGGTAAAACTTAAGATGCCCTCCCCCGCGCTCAGTCTGCTTCATTTTAATCTTGGTGGAGTTTTTGACATTCTGATTACTCACGCTGAAAGGCATTTCCAGCAGATGAAGAGGGTTCTGGCATCGGAAGGATTTCCGCATTGAATGATCTGAACACCAAGCTTTTACTTAATATATCTCTCCCGGGAATGATCGCCGGCATTCTCGAACTGACCGGTTACTTTGATGATTTTATCTGGCTTTTCTGGATTGCGTACTGGATTTTTGCCGGGTATGTTATCAGCCGCCGCATCAAAAAAGGGCAGTTCATTCACGGGATGATTGCGGGAGCCGCTGCCTATCTGCTCTCGGTAGCAATTAAACTGGTTGGGTATGAAATGTATATTGATCAGTCCGCTGCTGCACTTCTGCAGTTGCAGACGCTGCCGCCCGATGTTAACCACCGGCTCTATATTGCTTCACTGGGTGTGATTACGGCGATTATCAGTGGTATCGCCGTGGGTTTTCTAACACTCGCGCAGGCAAAGCTGAAGAGGTAGAAAACTATTTTGTGTAGTCATGCAAAAAAAACAGCAAAATCTACCCACAGGTAAGGGACAATAGGTAGAAAATGGCAAAATCTACCCACAGGTCAGGGACAATAGGTAGAAAATCGCAAAATCTTTACATGAGTACATTTTGAGGCAAGGGAAGCTGAAGAATCCCAAATAAACCCGGGAGTTCCGTGATTCTCCATTTCCCCCGATGCATTGCTGCCGGAGGACCTTCGCCTTCGACCCTTCACTTTTACTCTGAATTAAGCCCTTTTTCCTTCAACTTTAGCTCAAAATTGGCTAAGTTTTGTCTTTAATTCCGGCAAATTTACTGATGACTGAAAACCAGAACACTTCTCAAAACAAGAACTCGTTCTTACAAAAAATCCCCTTTCTGACTAATCTGAAACAGCTCTTCTCAGATGAAAACGGTACCCGCTGGCCTTTCTCAAAAAGGGTGACTCTGGTCATTGCCGGAGTGATGCTCATAGGTCTCCTGCTGCTTACTGTTTATATCATTTTTCCGGGAGTTGATCCATCGGTACCTTTGTATAAGGTGAGGAAAGATAAATTTTTGGTGACTATTACCGAAAGCGGTGAATTAATAGCTAAAAACGCAGTATCGGTCTCCTCACCTCGTGTGAGGGGTAATCTTAAAATTGTATATCTTATACCTGAGGGGTCGTATGTTCAGCCGGGGGACACGGTGGTGCAGTTTGATCCGACCGAGGCACTGAACAATCTGCGAGAGGCGGAGTCACGGCTTGAGGTTGCAATTTCTAATAAGGAAAAACTGGTCGCTAATCAGCTTAGTCAAATGACACGGCTGGAGTCTGATCTCAAAAGTGCCGAACTTTCTTATGAACTCTCAAAACTGAGTCTTGAGCAGATGAAGTTCGAGGCGGAGATCAAACAGCAGGAAGGGCAGCTTCAGTTAAAGCGAAATGAACTTTCATTCCTCAAAGCCAAACAGGACCTCGCTTCGCAGAAGATAGTGCAGAAATCAGAGCTAAATAATGTTGAAATAGATGTGCAGCAGAAGCGTACCGATCTTCAGCGTGCGGAGCGTGATTTGCAAATGCTAACCCTCTCTGCACCCAAAGAAGGGCTGGTTGTTTATGAAAACAATTGGGCTACGGGCAGAAAAATTGCAATCGGTGACACTCCATGGCAGGGGATGACTATTATAACGCTCCCTGACCTGAGTGAAATGCAGAGTGTAACCTACGTAAATGAAGTTGATGTTAGCAGAATCAGAAAAGAACTGAACGTTGAGGTGCGCCTTGATGCATTCCGTGACAGTTCATTCCCCGGATATATCGCTTCAGTTGCAGCACTTGGAAAAGCCAAGGACGGGAACTCTGCCATTAAGGTTTTTGAAATAGCGGTTAACATCAGAATGCAGTCTGAAATTCTGAAACCGGGCATGACCACTTCTAACCGTATTATCATCAGCGAAGTGCCTGATGTGCTCTATATACCACAGGAAGCAGTCTTCCAAAAGCACGGCGGTCACGTAGTATATATCAAACGGGCTACAGGATTTGAAGAGAAGGACGTAACTCTCGGTGAACGTAATGAAGATTACATTATTGTTACCAAAGGACTCAGAACAGGGGACGAAGTAGCGCTCAGGGATCCTACCATTAAAGAAGATGAACCTCTGCAGCCGGCAGCGGAGAAAACCTCCGCATCTAACGGGAATGATTAAATGAAGCGGACAGAACTGCTTAAACTGGGGTTAGCCGGGCTGCTGGCTAATAAAACCAGAGCGGGGCTTACCATGCTCGGAATCATCTTCGGTGTGGCCTCAGTTATCGCGATGATGTCCATTGGGGAGGGCGCGCGGGTTGAGACACTTCAGCAAATTGAAATGCTCGGCACCAACAATATTATCATCAACCGAATTGATAACCCCAGAAGAACTCCCGGCGCAACGGTTGCCTATTCCCCGGGTTTGGTAATTAAAGATACTGAATCAATAAAAGATATCAATCCTTTTGTTGAGTCAGTCACTCCGGCGCGGTTTCTTACTCTACGCGTTGCCTACGGCTCTTATGCTGATGAAATGCAGATCATAGGAACAACTGAGGAATATCCGAATACATTTAACACCAGACTTATCGAGGGAAGTTTTTTTAAGGATTATGATATGGAATCCTCCTCAAACGTATGTGTAATAGGAAGCGGAGTTAAAGAGGAAATTTTCCGGTTTGAAGATCCGATTAAAAAGAAAATTAAAATAGCCAATGCCTGGTTTACCATAATCGGTGTTGCCGCACCGAAGAACATATCGTCTGCCGGGATGAAAAGTTTCGGACTGCGTGATTTTAATAAGGATATCTATATTCCTTTCACGAGCATGGTAAACAAATTAGAGGAGCCGGTTGAACAGACAGGAAAAAGCGTGACCATAACCAGGGGACGTGGCAGAATGAATAATGAGCAGGAAGTCCCCACAGTTGATAAAAACTCCGTTGACCAGCTAACGGTTAAAGTAAAAAACTCAGATCAGCTTACTTCAGCAGCCGATCTTATAAAGCGCCAGCTTGAGCGCCGTCACTTTGGCGTACAGGATTTTGAAATGATACTCCCTGAGCAGCTTCTTGCCCAGAAGCAGAAAACGCAGCGTATTTTTAACATTGTGATGGGTGCTATCGCGGGTATTTCTCTTCTTGTCGGCGGTATTGGTATTATGAATATCATGCTTGCCAATATCCTTGAACGGACCAAGGAAATAGGAATCAGACGTGCGATTGGTGCAACACGGAATGATGTTCTCTATCAGTTTCTTTATGAGGCGCTGTTGATAAGCATTACCGGAGGACTCGCGGGCATTGTGGTCGGGTTTGTTCTCACCAGTCTGATTTCCACGTATGCAGAATGGAAAACGGTCATCTCATTTTTTTCCGTCATTATTGCGTTTATTGTATCAGCGGCTACAGGCGTGGTGTTTGGTATCTATCCCGCCAAAAAAGCTGCTGATAAAGATCCTATTGAGGCACTTCGTTATGAATAAGTTTTATATATCCGGCGGGTTAGTTTTCTTTTTGATGTTTTTTTTCACTCATATTACGCAGGCACAGACCAGACTAACCCTTGAGAAATCAATTGAAACTGCACTTGCTCAGAGTTACTCGATACGTTCGGCTGAGCTTTCGCTCCGCAGCTCAAAAAAGAATCTGGAGGCAATTGAAATGGGACTGATGACCTCGGTTAATCTTGAGTTTGATCTGCCCAGATATTCAAATAATCTGAAAAGCCAGTTTAATTCAGTAACTGGTAGCGAGCAGTTTTATGAAGTGGGAAACACTCAGCTTGAGGGCCGGCTTTATTTTAATCAGCCGATAGTTTTCAGCAACGGAACATTTTCACTGATAGGTTCAATCTTCGGACGTGATCAGTTCAGCGGAGACAATCCTGTTACGCGTGATTATTATTCCAATTTTTCTCTGCGTCTCAGGCAACCCCTCTTTGGGTTTAACACACTGAGTTCAAATCTTGAGAAGGCAAAAATCAATCTTGAGAAATCAGAACGCAGTTACCTGAGAGCTAAATCTGAAATTGTATATAACGTAACATCAGCTTTTTACACATTATACCAGGCGAAGAAACAGCTTGAAATAGCAGCCGAAAATGTGAATCAGAGCAGTGTGTCATACACCACTGCCGAGAATAAACACAAAGCGGGGCTGATAGCTGAGGTTGAAAAACTTCAGCTTGAGGTTGACCTGGCATCAGCAAAAAATGATATGCTCAGCGCCGAAAACAGCTATTCAGAACTGAAAGATAACTTTAAACTTCTGATCGGACTTCCGCTTGATGAAGAAATTGAACCGGACGGAGAAATTATATATAATGTCGTTTTGGTTGACGAAGAACTCGCGGTTGCATCAGCACTAAAGAACCGATCGGAAATAAGAAATTCACAGTTGGATATAGAGCTTAGCCGTCTTTCCGTGGAGGAAACAGAGGCGCAGGGCAGAATAACCGGACTGCTGGTGGCCAACTATGGCGTTAATAAGAATGATGAAAAATTTAACTCCATTTTCCGTAATCCGGCCGAAGATCGGGGAGTGACGTTTACCCTCTCGATTCCAGTCTGGGATTGGAATCAGAATGACCTGCAGAGCGAAGCAGCATTTGCCAATCTTGAACTCTCACGCCTGACTGCATCCAATCAGGAGCAGTCTGTGCGAAAAGAAATAACCACCGTACTGAGTAAAATAAAAGCCGCAAAAGCCAGAGTTGAAGTGCTTAGCCGAAGCGTTGAGGTAGCTCAGAAGGGATATGATATCTCCATGGAGCGCTTCCGGGCGGGTAATATCACCAGCTTCGATCTTTCCCAGCAGCAGCTCCGTCTCACCAACGCAAAGCTTAACTCCCTCCGGGCACTGATTGACTATAAACTGACCCTGGCAGACCTCTACCGTAAGACTCTGCACGATTTTGGCAAATAGGCACTCATTGACGTTTAATCAGGCGTAAATTCCTAATTTTAAGGGATTTAGCAATGTGACCGAAATCGGAGCAAATGGTCCATTCAATTGGAATTGACCCCCTGCATAACTATTTTTACAGGTTAAATTAGTCGTATTATCCCCGAATTAAACGGAATTTTTTCATGCTTGAACTGCAGAGAACAATTAAACATCCTGTTTCGATGGCAGGAGTCGGACTCCACACCGGAACCAACTGCCACATGACATTTAAGCCCGCTCCTATCAACTATGGAATCCGGTTTGTCAGAACTGACCTCGGCGGCAATCCTGAAATTCCGGCTCTGGCTGATTATGTGGTTGATATCTCCCGCGGAACCACCCTTGCAGTGGGCGAAGCAAAAGTTTTTACCGTTGAACATGTGCTTGCAGCAATTGTCGGTCTTCAGATTGATAATATCATCATTGAACTTGACGGCATTGAACCACCCATCGGGGATGGCAGCGCACTTCCCTATGTTAATCTTCTGCAAAAAGCCGAATTTGTTGTTCAGGACGCGCCCAAGGATTATCTGATTATTGATCAGACGGTTGTATATAAAGATGAAAATAATCAGGTTGACATTGTGGGACTTCCGCTTGACGGCTACCGTCTGACTGTAATGGTAGATTATCAGAACCCGGCTCTCGGAAGTCAGCATACAGGTCTCTTTGACCTTGAGAAGGAATTTATTACAGATTTTGCCCCTGCACGAACATTCTGCTTTCTCAGCGAAGTTGAATCTCTCTCAAAAGTTGGTTTGATAAAAGGCGGAGACATAGATAACGCCGTGGTAATTGTTGACAAACAATTGGACAATGCTGAACTGCAGGAGTTAGGAAAAAAATTGGGGATTGAGCAGGATATATCACTTGGTGACAACGGTATTCTAAATAACAAAGCTCTTCGTTTCAGAAATGAGCCGGCACGGCACAAACTGCTTGACCTGATGGGTGATCTTGCGCTTATCGGTGTTCCTTTTAAGGCACAGATACTTGCCGCGCGCCCCGGTCATAAATCAAATGTTGAGTTCGCAAAGCAGGTCAGAAAACTTTATCAGCAGAAAAAATTAGTTAAAAAATATCAGCACGTTCGTCAGGAGGGAATAGTCTTTGATATCAACGCTATTCAGAGAATACTTCCTCACCGTTACCCCTTTCTGATGGTTGATAAAATTACCTCACTTGATCTTGATCAGAAAGTAACGGGAGTAAAATCTGTTACCGTTAATGAACCGTTTTTTCAGGGACACTTTCCGGGAAGACCTATCATGCCGGGGGTTATGATACTCGAAGCTATGGCTCAGGTAGGCGGAATTCTCCTGCTCAACTCATTCTCCAATCCGGAAGAAAAGCTCGTACTTTTTATGCAGATTAACAACGCCAAGTTCAGAAAGCCGGTCGTTCCCGGCGATCAGCTTGTACTTGAAGTTGAGATGGTGCAGAAGAGAACCCGTTACGTAGTAATGGCTGGTAAGGCGATAGTAGATACAAATCTTGTCGCAGAAGCTGAATTTGTGGCCGCAATTGTTGACAGAAATCAGGCATAAGGAAAAAGGCATCATGGCAGAAATTCATCCATCCGCAATAGTCTCGGCAAAGGCAAAACTGGGTGAGGGAGTTGTTGTATCTCCTTTTGCAATTATACACGACAATGTTGAAATCGGAGACGGCACCTTTGTAGGCCCTGGGGTTAATATATACGATGGCGCAAGAATCGGCAAAAATGTAAAAATCTTTCAGAATGCATCAATTGCCCACCGCCCCCAGGATCTTAAATTCGCGAATGAAGAGACCTATTTATATATAGGTGATGAAACCGTAATACACGAATTCGTAACGCTTCACCGCGGAACAAAAGAAACAGGCAAGACAACCATTGGGAGTAATGTGCTTCTGATGGCATACTCTCATGTTGCTCATGACTGCTTTATTGGGAACCGCTGCATTCTGGCAAACGGTGTGCAGATAGCCGGTCATGTACATATTGATGACTGGACAATCATCGGCGGGCTTACCCCTGTGCATCAGTTCTGTAAGGTAGGAAAACATGTGATGATCGGCGGAGGATTCCGCGCGGTGCAGGATGTTCCACCGTTTATCCTTGCCTCAGAAGAACCGCTGAAGTATGGCGGCATCAATGTGGTCGGGCTAAGAAGAAGAGGGTTTTCTGCGAAGGATATTGAAGATATTAAAAAGATGTATGCGCTTATTTATGATCCGCATTACAATGTAACGCAGGCAGTAGAAAAAATAAAAGAATTGTATCCTGGCAACCCGAACGCTGTTATGATTACTGATTTTATTGCTTCCAGCACACGCGGGCTGGTGGGTAAAAAAACCGGTCGTGAAAGAAGATAACAAACTGCTTTCCCGATTTCACTGGACGATTATTGACTCCCCGGCTCAGACCGGAAGAAAAAATATGGAAGAAGATGAACAGCTTCTTTCTTCAGTGAAGCCCGGTGAAGCATTTCTGCGGCTTTATACATGGGAACCCTATTGCGTTTCACTGGGTCATAATCAGCCGGAATCGTTACTCGATGATGAAAAACTCAGGGAGGACGGCATTGAATATATACACCGCCCCACAGGCGGTAAAGCTGTTCTTCACGCTGAAGAACTGACATACGCTGTGGTACTGGGATTAACGGAAAGAGTTCAGCCCGGACTTATATACGAGGAGATTAACCAGACTCTTATGAGCGGACTTGCTGAATATGATGACCGGCTAAAGGAATGCAGTCTTGAGGCAATGCAGCCCGATTTAAGAACTCATGCTATGCTGCCTGAAGGGGATGCCTGTTTTTCAGTTCCCGCTAAAAGCGAATTAAAATTCCGGGGGAAGAAGATTTGCGGTAGTGCTCAGAGATATAACAGAAATGCTGTGCTTCAGCATGGTTCTCTTCTCACCGGCGGATTTCATCTGCGGCTTCCGCGGTACCTTAAGTCATCTGATGAAGTCAAAAGAAATATATATATAAGTCTGACGGAGTCCTCATCTGATCTGGGTTCAATACTCGGAGAAGTGACTGATATGAGGCGCCTGCGTCAGTCAGTTTTTAACAGTTTTATGAATTTAACTGATCAGGCGGTGTTTGAACCGCAGGAAATAAGAGAAAGCTAATATGAGCAGTACCTCCGGACAATTCAGAAAAGTTACAACTAAAACTTTTACTCTTATGAAGCAAAAGGGCATTAAGATCTCAGCCCTCACTGCTTATGATTTTATTACCGCAAAGCTGCTCGACAGCGCGGGTATTGATTTGCTGCTGGTTGGTGACTCCCTCGGAAACGTATTTCAGGGGAACGAAACCACACTGCCGGTAACCATGGATGAGATGATATATCATACCAAAGCTGTATCAAAAGGAGTGCAGCGCGCTATGGTCATTACCGATATGCCTTTTATGTCTTATCAGCTCAGCGTAGATGAAGCGTTCAGAAATGCAGGCCGTATCATGAAAGAAACTCCGGCCGGCGGGGTAAAAATAGAAGGAGGGAAGCGGGTTGCTGAAACAGTAAGAAAAATCACCGAAGCCGGAATTCCGGTCATGGGTCACATAGGTCTCACCCCGCAGAGCATACATCAGTTCGGTAGCTATCGTGAGCGCGGCACCTCGCAGGAGGAAGCTGATGAAATAATAAGCGATGCAAAGATTCTTGAGGAGGCCGGTGCGTTTTGTATTGTGCTTGAGAAGATTCCTGCACGGCTTGCTCAAAAAGTATCTGAATCAATAGAGATACCAACCATAGGCATAGGAGCTGGTCCCTATTGCGATGGTCAGATACTTGTTACCCCCGATATGCTGGGGCTTAACAAGGAGTTCAGACCGCGTTTTGTAAGGCATTATTTGACCTTGGCTGATAGTATTGATACCGCAATAAAGCAATATATCAGTGATATCAGGGCAAAAGAGTTCCCCTCAGAGTCTGAAAGCTACTAATGTCAGTTTTGCGGTACAGGTTCTTCTTCCTTACATTTTTCCTTATTCTGCCGAATATATCACTTGTGCATGGCAAAGAAGCGCCGTTTGAAATTTACCGGCAGGCAGGTGAAGTAACTTCGGTTGTGCACTACGGAGATGAAATATGGGTCAGTTCTTACGGGCGGGGCATTCATTATTACAATCTGAAAACAAAGGTTTGGAATTCCTTTTCGACCGAGCAGAAGAATATTGAGAATGATTTCTTCTATTGTGTCGCTGTCAGTGAATTATATATCTGGGCGGGAACAAGCGATGGGCTTATGATCTATGACCGGAAACGCAAAGCATGGCGCAAACGAAAATTTGCCTCCGGAGGTGAATACGGCAACTGGATACGCGCGCTTTACTATGACAAGGCGCAGGGCTTACTCTGGATTGGCAGATTTGTGAATCTGACCCGCTTTGATGAGAAGAAAAATAAGTTTGATGATTTTGACCTGACTCAGAACAAACTCACCGGTTCAAACAATATTAAAGTTATTAAACCGGAAGGAGATAAGTATTTGTGGATTGGAACTGAATCGGGGGTATTCTTATATAACAAAGCACTTGAACCATCTGATAAATCAGCACTTACTTTTTATTCAAATAAGGGAAACGGATTCAGGGGAGAAGGGGAGTCGGTTTCAATTTCCGACATTCTACCTGAGGACAAATACGTCTGGATTGCAACAGAGGAGTTTATTACACCGGACCAGCCGGATTTTAATCTGGGAGGTATATACCGTTTTAACCGCAGGGCAACCTGGGATAAATTTGATAAGCGGACAGGTCTTAAAGCCAATGGGATCAGTGCTATAGCGCGTATGGGGCGAAATATGTTTGCCGCGACTTACGTTTTTGACAATAATTCGAAGCAGGGAATGGGCAGGGGAATTACAATGTTTGACCGGATAACAGGCAAAACGCTTCCTTTTGATCCGGAACAAATTAAACTTGAAACAAACGATGTCTCACAGCTCTACTTTGACGGAGAGCATTTATGGATTGGGACGAAAATTGGCCTCTGGAAGGTGAAGATGAATAATGCTTTCGCCAATCCCGATTTCAGTTCCTCAAAACAATTAAGTAACAGTAAGAAAAACAACTAAATCAGGTATGATAAACAAAATAGAAGCAAGCCGCCTCGAAGAATTACGAAATGCATTTGAAGGAAGAAAAATAGCTGTCATCGGCGATATGATGCTTGACTGTTATATAACAGGTACCACCAAAAGGATTTCTCCTGAAGCACCGGTACCAGTTGTTGAGATTGAGAATGAGTTCAGCCGCTTTGGCGGTGCAGCGAACGTCGCTTTGAATATTGTTAAACTCGGCGGTGTAGCACTTCCGTTCGGCGTAATCGGAGAAGACACCTACGCGGATATGTTTTCTGATTTATTATATGCTTCAAACATTAGTCCGGATGGGTTGATAAGAACAAAGAGCCGTCCTACTACAGCAAAGACCAGAATCATTGCTCATCATCAGCATGTCGTCCGCATTGATAAGGAAAGCACGGAGCCAATTGACGAAGAAACCGAGAACCGTCTGTTTAGCGCATTTGAGAACGTTATTGCAGATGTTGACGGAGTTATTCTTCAGGACTACAACAAAGGAGTGCTTAATGAGTTTTTTATTACAAAGACGATTGCGCTTGCAAAAAAGCATAACAAACTGATTACTGTTGACCCGAAATTCACCAACTTTTTTGCGTATAAGGATGTGACGGTTTTTAAGCCCAACAGAAAAGAAGCCTCAGATGTTCTGAAAATGAAGATTAAAACTGCTGAGGATGTTGAGAAAGCATGTTCGCTGCTCATGGAAAAACTTAATGCCGAATATATACTCCTGACCCTGGGCGAAGAAGGTGTGGCGGTTTTTAACAGAGAGGGAGTGATTAAACGGATGCCTACCAAGGCAAGAAAAGTTGCAGATGTTTCAGGAGCGGGTGACACGGTCATTTCAACCCTGAGTATTGCCCTCAGTGCGGGCGCGAATATGGAAGAGGCCTGTTATCTGGCAAACTACGCCGGCGGGCTTGTTTGTGAAGAAGTAGGTATTATACCTATCGAAAAGGACAAACTCTTTACCGCGGTGGAGGAGGACTGATATGTCAGTGCTTCTCAGCCGTGAACAGATTATAAAAGTCAGAGCCGAACTTAAACGGGCCGGCAAACGTGTGGTTTTTACCAACGGTGTATTTGATATCCTTCATGCCGGTCATGTGGACTATCTTGTAAAAGCCAGGGAGTTTGGCGATGCGCTGATTCTTGGGCTTAACTCCGATGCATCGGTTAGCAGAATTAAGGGGGAAAAACGCCCTATTGTGACTCAGGAAGAAAGAGCATTTATTTTGGCTAACCTTAAAGCAGTGGATTATGTAACTTTGTTTGAAGAAGATACACCTTTTAACCTGATAAGCGCTATTGTGCCTGATATTCTGGTAAAAGGCGCAGATTGGGATCCGTCAGAGATTGTAGGCAAAAATATTGTTGAAGCAAACGGCGGTGAGGTTAAGACGATTCCCTTTATTAATTTCACCTCAACGTCAAACATAATAAAGACGATACTGGATAAGTATAAGAGTTGAGTGATCATAAAATTGCCGATGATATTAAAAATACCGTCAAAGAGGGTATTGAAAAAATTGAACGGATAAGGAGCCGCTTTCATAAAAGCGTCAACTTTTTCATAGGTATCTTTGTTTTTTTCTTTACAGCTTTTCTCATTCTCCTTTCCGCAAGTCAAACCTCCACGTTCAGGGAAATCCTTCTCGACATTATTGTTGAATCGGTTAATGAAACAGCGCATGGTAAACTTACCGTTGGCAGTCTTGAGGGCTCACTCTTCACTTCGGTAGAACTGAGAAACGTGCTGCTTACTGAAAAAAATGACACCGCGGCTTATGCCGGGCTGGTTGCGTTGCGAATTTCTCCCTTTAGCATTTTTCAGAAGAAGCTTTCGATAAAAGAAATTCTTGTTGAGAATGCTGATATACGAATGAATTCTGATACAGCAGGCGTTTTAAACTTTGCGAGAATTTTTCCGCCATCAGGCGAAACGGATACTACCAAAACGGATTTTCCTTTTACCATTGTTCTTGAAAAATTAGAACTCAGTGGTGTTGACTTTTCCTATTATGATGCCCGTTACAATAACTTTCAGACAATGTATGATACGCTTAATCTGAGTGACATAAAAATTAAAGACCTCCGTCTCGATCTCAACAGCAAAGTAGATATCAGCAGAAATTCCTATGAGGCAGAAATTAAAAAACTCTCCTTTCTGACTAATATCAATGGAATGGATGTACAGAATCTTTCTGTCAGAGCCAGGATTGATACAAACGGTGCTGTATTAAGTGATTTTAATTTGATAACTACAAGATCAGATATGACACTCAATATGATTCTGGCCGACTTTAACTTTTTCGGAGGGTTTGATCTTACCCTCTTTTCAGCCGCACCGGTATATCTTGGTCTTACTGCTTCGAAATTTAATTTTGACGATTTGAGGGCATTTCTTCCAGGTGTTGATATGCTTAAGGGAGAGATAGCCGGTGATATCATGGCAAAAGGAACACTTGATTTGCTTGAGGTTAAGAAACTGGACCTTTCTTACCGTAACACAGTATTGAGGACTCAGGGAGTATTGTATAATCTTACCAATCCAGATATTCTTAGTATTAACGCAGCTATCACAAACTCATTTCTGTCTGAGACCGATGTGACTTATCTTCTTCCAAAAATGGAGATACCAAAGCTGGAGTATTTTGATAACATAAGGATTGATACTATTTCTTATAAAGGTAGTCCTTGGGATTTTAAGACATATTCTTCCATTGTTGTGAAAAAGGGGAGCGTAAGAGCAAACTTTGATTTAAATATAAGCGGAGCTCAACCGGTCTATTCGATAAAAGCAGAGACAAGAGACTTAAATCTAACACCTCTGACCAGTTATCCGGTAGTGCTAAACATGAATCTGAAGGGAAACGGTAGCTCTTTTAGTCCGGACTCGATGGAATCTTCAATTGAAGTGGATTTATTTTCTTCCCGGATCGGGAATAAACAGTTTAAACAAATTAGTCTGAAAGGAAGCGTTAAAGATCAGAGTGTACTGCTGGAATCCTTTGGCAAAGCTGATCCTGATTCTTTCAAAATGACCGCCGGCGCTTATTTTCCATCGGACGAAGAGCCGTATTATAATCTTAGTATTGACTATAAAAACCTTGATATTGGGGGATTTATACCTGATTCAAGCTCAATTGCATCAAATCTGACGTTTCAGATAGATGCCGAGGGGAGCAGTTTTGATCCGGAAAAAATTAACGGTACGATTAAAATCAATCTCCAGCAGTCAGAATTAATGAAGGACACTCTGCAGAATATCTACGCCTCTCTTAAAATGAGTTCAAAAGAAAACTCATATAAGAAACTGGAGCTGAAATCCTCAGTAGGAAACGTTTTAATTGAAGGGAAGTTACGTTTTGCCGATGCAGGTATAGAAATTGCGCGGCACATAGATACTCTGATCAACTCGTTTAAGGAACTTGCGGTTCAGTTTTTCCCCGAAGAGTTCGCGGAAAAAGTTGAACAGGCCGGTGCTGACCTCAAGAAAAACATTGACAAACGACTTAAAAATAAGGATGCAGCGTTGCGTGAGTATCCGGTTTTTGATGTATCATATACAATCAACTCCGTTGACCTGCGTCCGATTGCAATTTTTCTCAGAAACCGCGATGCAACCATTGAGGGAGAAGTTACCGGTTCTATAAAAAATGACAAGGAAAGATTTGAATTTACCTCGCACATTGAACTACCATTTTTCAGAATGTGGAATGGTGACGAGGTAAACTTTATATCTGATGCCTCGGCTGAATTTGCCTTTTCACAGGATAATGGAGTATCAGGACTAAATGCTATTACCTCATCGCTCCTGGTGAACGCGGGGAGGGTATATGTTGGTACGGAATACAATGATATCCACATGAAGACGGGACTGAAGAATAAAAAATTAACACTCGCGGCCGGAGTGCAGTCGAAATCGCCAAAGTTTGCTGCGGGGATTGAGTCCGAGATTGACCTTTCCAGCACGATGCTTAAATTAGATATCAGCCAGCTTGAACTTTCGTATAATGACTATGAGGTGCATAATCTGCAGCCGATGAGTATCGGCATACAAAAAAACACTGTTAAGTTTAACGATTTTAACCTGAGCAGGGGGTATACAAGTTTATTTGTTAATGGCCTGATTCAGTTGGACGGGTATCAGGATCTTGATATTCATCTGACAAATTTTCGCGGTTATGATTTAAGCAACGTGATACTCGGCTTACCTCCGGAAGAAGGAATTGACTTTGATATGAATCTCCGTGGTTCAATTGAAGGGAGCTTTAATAATCCGCTCGCGCAGTTTACGGTAATGGCTGACAGTGTCACCTATCAGGGAACAAACTTCGGATCATTAAAGTCGCTGTTTGATTATTCCAACAAAATGCTCAGAGCTGATATCCGATTTATTGATCTTGAGAATACTTTTGAAAATGCAAGGTTTAAAGTAAGCGCTTTTCTTCCGCTTGATCTGGCTTTTAATGTTGAGGGAAGTCGGCTGCCTGATAATAAGCCGGTGCGTCTGCGTTTGCTGGCAGATGAGTTTAATCTTGCAGCATTTGGCAATTCGATTCCTTTTATCAATGATTTAAGGGGGATATTAAACGCCGATGTGTCAATAACCGGCAATTATGCAAATCTCGAAAAATCCGGCTTCTTCAATGTTTCAAACGGATATTTTGTATTGCAGAATAATAATCTGCCTTATGACGCCTCCGTAAATTTAAAGCTCGCCGGTAATTATATATTGCTCGACCGTTTTACTCTGGCCAATGCCGGGAGAGTAAAGAACAAAGGGGCTATGGAGGGAAGCGGTCGAATTGTTGTTGAAGGTTTTAGTGTTGATTCAATGTTATTCACCTTTAACGGAAATCTTTCGGTGCTTTCAGATGACTCACGTTCTGTTTTGCCCGCTGCCTATGGTGATTTATTTCTTGAAACCGACGGTCCGGTTACTTTCTCAAGTACAGGCGGTGTATCATCACTTTCTGCTTCGATAAGAGTTGTTGAAGGAAATCTAACCTTCCCGCCCACACAGTCTGGTTATTCAAGTTCTGCGGATAATTTTATTTATAAGTACTTTGACCGTAATCCGGAAATAGCGCGGCGCGACCAGGAGATACAAGACCTGTTAAACACACAACGCATCAGAAGAAGAAGCGTTGGAACCGTGCAGCAGACCGCGGCTGATTTTGATTTTACAGTCGGTATCGAAATAAAGAATGAAGCATCCATCAATTTTATTTTTTCGGCTGAAGCAAATCAGAGTCTGCTGGCACGGCTCGGTGGGTCGCTTATTATTGAAAGAAAAAAAGGAATACAAAGCATTCAGGGACAGCTTGAACTGCAGGACGGCTCTAATCTGAAACTGATTAAAACATTCAGCGCGGAAGGTCAGTTACGGTTTGAAAGTGAAATTACTAATCCCTATCTGGATATTACCGCTTTATACAAGGATTATTATACTCCACCCGATACTTCATCAGTTTCGATTAAAGAGGAAGAAGTAGCAGTTAAGGTTATTCTGCGGGGACCACTGGGTGATCTCTCAAAAACCTTTACGCAGATGGAAAACAACATAGCTGTTTACAGAGGCAAAACTAATATTGACAATAATACTCCTTCACCTGAATATGACAAAGCAGATGCAATATGGTTTATTGTTACCGGAAAGTTTAAGAATGACCTAACTGCACAGGAAAAAACTAAATCATCGGAATTTTTAGGTGTTGATGCCGCAAGTGTTGCCGGGTCTCTACTTGGAGGACTGCTTACAACTTATCTGGGGGACTATGTCCGCTCATTCGAATTCCGAAATGCAGGGGCCGCAACAAAGTTTAACCTGAGCGGAAAATATAAAGATTTACGATATACCATTGGCGGATCAACTAACGTTTTCCAGGATTTCTCCACTGCAAATGTCCGGATTGAATATCCAATCATTCAGAATTTTCTGATACGTATTGAGCGGAGAGAATCTTCAACGGAAACAAATTATACAAACGAAATGATCAACGAGCTAGGTCTAAAATACAGATTTGAGTTTTAAATGAAAAAGCGACTGTTAGCGTACTTCAATAATAACCCCGGCAAATCAATCAAAGCCAGGCAGCTTGCTGAAGAGCTTGATCTGCGGGAGGAGCATGAATATCAGCACCTGAAGGAGGTCCTGCATACACTGGTGACCGAGGGTATGCTCTTCAGGGATGGTAAACGATTCCGGCTGAACAGAGCAGTCATCACAAACCGTCTTACCGGCACGCTTGAAATAAACCGAAGCGGATTTGGATTTGTCATACCGGATGATAAAAATGTAAAAGGTGATATTTTTATCGCAGAAAGAAACCTGCAAACTGCTTTTTATGGTGATAAGGTTGAGGTACAGATACTCGCACGCCAGAAGGGAAGCAGGAAAAACGTTGAAGGGGAAATCATCAACATTATTAAAAGAAGATGGCAAGAAATTGCAGGGACGCTTCACTCTGAAGGTGCATATTTTTATGTAGTCCCTGAAATCGCTCAGATCAGAAGAAATATCTACGTGAGTCCGGAGCATCTTAATGGCGCATCGCCCGGCAGCCGTGTTGTATTGAATGACCTGGTCTGGGAAAATCCCAAACTCAATCCTCATGGTAAAGTAAGAAGTGTTGTAACAGGCAAGGAGCAATTCCGGCGTGATCTGGAAATGGTTGCTGAAGAATTTGGGATACCACATGTCTTCCCGAAGTCAGTCACTTCTGAAGCGGAGGGATATCAGCCGCCGGTTACAGGTGCCCGGTATGAAGGCAGGCAGGATTTCCGTGACCAGTTAGTCCTGACCATTGACCCTGATGATGCAAAAGATTTTGACGATGCACTGTCAATAAGACTTCTGGAAAACGGCAACTATGAAATAGGAATTCATATTGCTGATGTTTCGCACTACGTAGGGCAGGGAACTGAATTAGACAAAGAAGCTGAAAAGCGGGGTAATAGCACCTATCTTGCTTCGGGAGTTATACCAATGCTGCCAGAAAATCTTTCGAACAGCATTTGTTCACTCGTACCGAATGAAGACCGGCTCACCTTCTCTGTTGTGGTTGAAATGTCTTCAAACGCAAGGTTAGTGAACTACTTTATTTCAAAATCTGTTATCAGGAGCAAGCGCCGGTTCGCTTACGAGGAGGTGCAGCAGATAATAGAAGGAGCTGAAGGAGACTGCAGGGAGGAACTGCTCACCCTTCAGAAGATTGCCTCACAGCTTCGTAAAAGGAGAATGAAAAACGGCAGTATTGATTTTTCAAGTACCGAGGTGAAATTCCGTCTTGACGAACAGGGAAGACCGGTCGAAGTGCTTTTAAAAGAAAGCAAGGAAAGCCATAAACTTGTTGAGGAGTTTATGCTCCTGGCAAACAAACTAGTGGCGGAGTATATAAAGAAAAAAACAGGCAGAGGAAAAAAACTGCACTTTATTTACCGTGTTCATGATAAACCCAACGAAGAAAAGCTGAAGGACTTTGTTAATCTGCTCAAGGGACTTGGCTATAAGGTACCGCCATATTCATCGGTCACCCCGAAGCTGCTGAATGAAATGATTGCTACCGCTAAAGGTAAACCGGAAGAAAGTCTGATTAACGAGGTGGGAATCCGCTCAATGGCAAAAGCCGAATACTCGGCTCAGAATATTGGTCACTTTGGGCTGGGCTTTCAGCACTATTCTCATTTTACCTCACCGATAAGGAGGTACTCAGATTTGGTTGCGCACCGGATGCTGTTTGAGTATTTGCACGATAACAAGCCGCAGATGACAGAAAAGCGGCTTGAAACAATCTGTGAACATATTTCCGGGACGGAGAGAACTTCTGCCGAGGCCGAACGTCATTCGGTAAAGATGAAGCAGGTGGAATTCATGAAAGACAAGGTGGGAATGGAATTTACTGGAATAATTTCAGGAGTTACTAATTATGGTATGTTTATTAAATTACAGGAAACCTTCTCAGAAGGACTCCTGCGCCTCCGCGATCTTGAGGATGACCGCTATTATTATGATGAAAAGAAATTTGCCCTGATCGGCAGATTCAGTAAGCGGCAGTACCGCCTCGGGGACAGGATTCCGGTAAAGCTGGTTCGTGTGGATACAGAACGGATGGAAATGGACTTCCTTCCGGTAACTCAGATATAAGTCAAAAGAATAAATTACTGTTATATGATGAAATTTACTCAGATGAAACAGGGCCTGCTTTTCAGCATACTCCTTAATTCTTTGCTTTTTGGACAGTTCGGCCAGAACAAGGTTCAGTATAAAGACTTTGAATGGATATATATCCAGTCTCAGCATTTTGATGTGTACTTCACTCCGGACGGTGCCAAGATTGCCGAATTTGCCGCCAAAGCAGCAGAAGATGCACTGGCTCAGATTGAGTCGAAGCTTAACTTCAAGATTAATAACCGAATTACATTTATTCTTTATAATTCACAGAATGATTTTCAGGAAACAAATGTAACCGATGAATATCTGAGTGAAGGTATAGGCGGTTTCACCGAACTTTTTAAGAATCGTGTTGTGGTACCCTACACCGGCTCCTACAAGCAGTTCCGTCATGTTATTCACCATGAGCTTGTTCACGCGGTGATTAATGATATGTTTTACGGTGGTTCGATTCAGAACATCATTTCAAACAATATCACCGTCCGTCTTCCGCTCTGGTTTAATGAAGGACTGGCAGAATATCTTTCGCTTGGATGGGACACCGATACAGACATGTTCATCCGGGATGCTGCAAACAGCGAGTATCTGCCGGATATACCACAGCTTGACGGTTATTTTGCTTACCGCGGTGGGCAGAGTGTTTTTAATTATATCGCGCGTAAATACGGAGAGGAAAAAGTAGGTGAGCTGGTAAGCCGTGTTAAGAGCAAAGGCAGTTTCGAAGAAGGACTGCAGGCCGCGCTTGGTCTGAAATATGAAGAATTTAACGAACGCTGGCGCAAAGATATTAAACGTGAGTTCTGGCCTGATATCGCAAAGTATAAAGACCCTGATGAATTTGCAAAACGTCTTACCGACCCTAAAAAAGACGGCGGTTTTTATAATACCAGTCCTGCTATATCACCTGACGGTCGTCAGATTGCTTTTATTTCAAACCGCGATTTCTTTTTTGATGTCTATTTGATGGATGTTAATGATCCTAAGGAAATCAGAAGGATAGTACAAGGTAACCGGTCCGCTGATTTTGAGGAGCTGAACATCCTTACTCCTGGTCTGGCCTGGTCGCCGGATAACAAAAAGATTGCGCTCGGAGCCAAAAGCAGCGGATATGACGTTATCTATATTATTGATGCTGAAAGCGGTGATACTGAAGTCCTGCCCCATAAATTTGCGGGTGTTGCAAGTATCCACTGGTCACCTGATTCAGTGCATCTTGCCATTTCAGCGCATAATGCTGACCAATCAGATATTTATATCTATAACATCAATAACTATGAACTTGTTAATCTGACTTCTGATGTATATACGGATAATAATCCCCACTGGAGCTTGGACGCAAAATATGTCTTTTTTGTCTCCGACAGAGCCGGGGATATAAGCACGGGTAATGGCAATTCTGTGAAAGATAAAACCGGATTTCAGAATGATATTTATGCAATCCAGACAGAAAGCCGGAAGATTTTCAGGATCACAGGGTATCCTCTGAGTGATGAGTCAAGCCCGGTTCCATCACCTGATGGTTCACATCTTCTGTATGTCTCTGATAAAAACGGCATTAATAATATATATAAGAAAAAAGTTGCTTTTACGAATGATTCCTCATACTTCAGTGAAGAAGGAACACCTTTAACAAACTCCATGAATGGTATTTATCAGCTTTCACTTTCCGCTGATTCTAAGAAACTGGTGTTTAGCTCAATGTATCAGGCCTCGTATAACATCTTTTCTATGAACAATCCGTTTGAGCTTCAAGCAGACTTAACTAAATTAGAACCAACTAACTATATGGCTGAGCTAAAGGGAATCAGAATCCGGCCTGTTGAGAAAGAAGAAATTGAAATTCAGGATTCCACTGAAAACAAGTCAGAGAAAGTTCAGATTGTGACCGGTCAGGTAGTTGACACAACATCTTCAGAAGACTCTTTGCGAATAGATACCAGCAGCATTATTTTTGGTGAAAACACATACTTTAAACCTGATTCTGTGAAAAAGGAAAACAAAAATTTTCAGCTTACTGATAATCTGGATTCTGACGGAAACTACAGGGTTAATAAATATAAAATCACTTTCTCACCGGATATTGTTTATGCAAATGCCGGGTACAGTACGTTTTACGGACTTCTCGGTACAACAGTAATTTCTTTCAGTGACGTGCTCGGTAATCACCGGTTAATCGGGCAGACCAGTCTGCAGATTGACCTGAAAAACAGCGACTATGGTCTTGCATACTATTATCTTTCAAACAGAATGGATATAGGTATTGAAGCATTCCATACGGCCAGATTTGTATATCTTGAACGTTTTGGAACTGCTCTTAACCTCTTCCGTTTCCGTAATTATGGAGTTTCAACATCATTCAGTTATCCCCTCAGCCGCTACTATCGTTTTGACGGAGGACTTAGTCTGCTGAATGTTTCATCTGAAAACCTTGACAACCTGTTTGAAGATACACAGAAGCGGTCGTTTCTTATTCCATCATTCAGTTTTGTTCATGACAACACTATCTTCGGATATACTGCCCCGATTGAAGGAACCAGATATCGTTTTGAAACATTTGGTAATGCATTGTCAATGGACAGATTTTCCTTCTTTTCTGTTACAGCAGACTACCGGAATTACATCAGATTCTGGACTGATTATTCAATCGCGCTCCGTGTATCTGGTGCGTATTCTGAGGGTAAAACTCCTCAAAGATTTTTCCTCGGAGGAATGGACAACTGGATTAACCGTGAGTTTGCAACAGGAGAACTGCCTGTGGACTCACCTTCAGATTTTGCCTTCCTGACCGGAGCACTCCCTCTCAGGGGCTTTAATTATGCTGAGGCAATTGGTACCAGATACACACTTTTCAATTTTGAATACAGGTTTCCGCTCATACGATATCTGCTGACAGGAGCTCTGCCGATTCTTTTCAGGAACGTGCAGGGAGTGGCATTCATTGATGCCGGTGCTGCCTGGAACAAAGAGCGAAATCTGCAACTTTTCACCAGAGATGCCGGCGGGGAAACCATAACCAAAGACCTTCTGATGGGAACGGGTTTTGGAGCGCGGATGTATT
>JADLAF010000087.1 GCA_020848375.1 Ignavibacteriaceae bacterium | reverse complement strand
TTTAACGCAAAGTCCGGCAGAGGAAAAGCAATGTCACGCAGAGTTTTAAAGAAAGTATATATACTGCTTTCCATTACTAATTACTAATTCCTAACTACTAATTGATTTTAGCAGCTCTGCGGCGGAACTTTTCCGTCTATTTGTAAGAGGTTATCAAGCCGGATTTCGGTTTTGTCGGTGAGTACCATGTACTCGGCGCCGCCTTTGCTTTCAAGGGTTTTGATGCTGCTGCGTTTGCGGACGGGCTTCTCTCCGTCCAGATAGACGATTTCGGTTTCACTACCGCGCATGGCTATCAGCTCCAGTTCATCATAAAATGAACAGTCAATAGGTTTATATATAGTTTGCTTTTCCAAAACTTTCTCCACAAAGTTTAAGAATGAATAAAAAAGGCGGGTGATGAGCCCGCCTTTTTATTTATTATTTACGTTATCGGAGTGTCATCATCTTCGGGAACAATCTTCGAGACATCCGCAATCGCATCACCGTCTTTAAGGCGGATCAGGCGGTTGCCCTGGGTATTGCGTCCCATAACCCTGAGCTCCTTCACACTCTGGCGGATAACCATTCCGCCGGTTGAGATGATCATCAGTTCTTCGTTGTCGGAGACTTCCATCATACTGATCATCTTGCCGGTTTTATCGGTTATCTTAACAGTGGTAACACCCTTGCCGCCGCGTTTGGTTAGGCGGTAGTCGGCTATGTCAGAGCGTTTGCCGAATCCGGTTTCGGTTACTACAAGCACCGATCCCTGACGCTTGATTGCAAGCACACCGACAACTTCATCTTTCTTGCCGAGTGTTATACCGCGGACTCCGGTGGCGGTTCTGCCCATATCGCGCACGTCATCTTCGTGGAAGCGGATTGCCATACCATCGCGGGTGCCGAGCACTATATCATTTTTCCCGTCTGTGAGTTTTACACCGATGAGACTGTCGCCGTCATTAATATTGATAGCATTGATTCCATTCTTGCGGACATTGCTGTATGCAGAAAGAACGGTTTTCTTAATAGTGCCCTGCTTGGTTGCCATCAGCAGGAACTGATCATCTTTGAACTCTTTAACCGCAACAAAAGCGGTAATCTGTTCATCCTTCTCTTTTTCAATAAGGTTGATGATTGATTTTCCGCGTGATGCACGGCCGCCTTCAGGTACTTCATGAACCTTCAGCCAGTAACACTTTCCTTTATCGGTAAAGAAAAGTATATACTGATGAGTGCTGGCGACGAACATGTGTTCGATAAAGTCATCTTCTTTGGTTCCGGCGCCTGAGACTCCCTTGCCTCCGCGTGCCTGTTTGCGGTAACCGCTCACAGGGAAACGCTTGATGAAACCCTTGTGGGATATGGTAACCACCACATCCTCTTCGGCTATCACATCTTCAAGCGAAAATTCGGTATAGTCGTAGATGATTTCGGTTCTTCTTTCATCACCGTACTGCTCTTTCAGAGCGAGAAGTTCTTCTTTAATAATAAGATTTCTTTTTTCTTCGCTCTCGAGAATTCCTCTCAGCTTTTCAATCAGTTTAATAACCTCGCGGTACTCATCTTCAATCTTCTTTCTTTCAAGACCGGTGAGCCGCTGCAGGCGCATATCGAGGATAGCTTTTGACTGAATCTCAGACAGTTTAAACTTGCGCATGAGGTTGTTCTTCGCGGTATCAACATCACGGCTTTTCTTAATCGTCTCAATAACTTCATCAATGTTATCAAGAGCAATGATATATCCTTCAAGGATGTGTGCGCGGCGCTCGGCTGCATCAAGATCGAACTTGGTGCGGCGGATAAGAATATCCATTCGGTGCGTCAGGAAGTGCTGCATGATTTCCTTAAGCGTAAGAACTTTCGGGACACCATGCACCAGCGCAAGCATGATAACACCAAAGGTGGTCTGCATAGAAGTATGCTTAAAGAGCTGATTAAGAACAACAGCCGGCTGTGCATCGCGCTTCAGTTCAATCACAATGCGCATTCCGTCCCGGTCAGACTCATCTCTCAAAGCAGATATATCTTCAATCTTGCTTTCTTTAACAAGTTCAGCAATTTTTTCCTGAAGAGAAGCTTTGTTAACCTGATACGGCAGTTCGGTAACAATAATGCTTTCGCGTCCGTTCTTTGCTGTTTCGATATTAGCTTTAGCGCGGACGATAATTTTACCGCGACCGGTAAGGAACGCATCCTTAACCCCCTGATATCCGAAGATAATACCCCCGGTCGGGAAGTCAGGCGCAGTGATGTGCTTCATCAGCTTTTCGCCGGTGATATCAGGATTTTTAATAAGAGCTATAAGACCGTCAATCACTTCGCTCAGGTTATGAGGCGGAATGTTTGTTGCCATACCAACTGCAATGCCGCTTGAGCCGTTAACCAGTAGGTTTGGAAGATAGGAGGGGAGTACAGTAGGTTCCTGAAGTGTGTCGTCAAAATTTGGTGCAAATTTAACCGTATTCTTTTCGAGATCGCGGAGCATTTCACTTGCAATTTTAGCAAGGCGTGCTTCGGTATATCTCATTGCCGCGGCAGAGTCACCATCAACTGAACCGAAGTTACCCTGACCGTCAACCAGCGGATAGCGGAGTGAAAAATCCTGCACCATACGTACCATAGTTT
The DNA here is from genome assembly GCA_020848375.1 of Ignavibacteriaceae bacterium. Taxonomy (GTDB): domain Bacteria; phylum Bacteroidota; class Ignavibacteria; order Ignavibacteriales; family Ignavibacteriaceae; genus H2-BAC3. The sequence goes on along the minus strand of JADLAF010000087.1, from coordinate 22,902 downwards.
CATACACGGCGGAGTCACCGTGAGGGTGATATTTACCGAGAACCTCTCCCACTATTCTTGCTGATTTTTTATAAGGACGGTTATGAGCCATGCCCAGTTCGTGCATTCCGAAAAGAACGCGGCGGTGAACCGGTTTAAGTCCATCGCGCACATCCGGCAGTGCACGTGAGACGATTACGGACATCGAATAGTCTATATACGATGATTTCAGCTCATCTTCGAGCGTAACCGGATTTATTTTATCAAATATGTTTGCCATTTATTCTTCTAAAGTTTTAATTTCAAGATAATTATATATCAAGGTTGCGGACGTATTTCGCGTTTTTCTCAATGAACTCGCGGCGCGGTTCAACTGCGTCACCCATAAGGGTTTCGAACAGTTTGTCAGCCGCCGCTGCGTTATCAATTGAGACCTGCAGAAGAGTGCGTGTTTCAGGATTCATAGTGGTAGCCCAAAGCTGTTCAGGGTTCATCTCGCCGAGCCCTTTATAGCGGGAGATGTTAATACCCTTTATTTTAGGAAGTATTCCCGTGGCGGCGGAAGCGGCCTGACGGGCTAACTCTTCAGGTGTGAACTCTTTGTTCTCTTCTTCCATTTCCTCTTCAACCGGGTCAGGTTCAACGTTTTTATCTTTCAACCGTTTGAGTATGGTATCGCGTTCTTCATCATCATAAGCGTAGTGCTCCTCTTTCCCCTTTTTAATGCGGTAAAGAGGCGGCTGAGCTATATATACTCGTCCGGTGGTAATCATCTCTTTCATATATCGGTAAAGGAAGGTGAGCAGGAGTGTTCGGATGTGGCTTCCGTCAACGTCTGCATCGGTCATCAGAATCAGTTTGCCGTAGCGGAGCTTTTCGGTGGTGAAATCATTACCAATACCGCCTCCGAGCGCAGCTACTATTGAGCGGATTTCGTTATTCTCTAAGATTTTATTCAGCTTGGCTTTTTCCACATTAAGGATTTTACCTTTCAGCGGAAGAATTGCCTGGAATCTGCGGTCACGCCCCTGCTTGGCTGAGCCGCCCGCTGAGTCACCTTCAACTATATATATCTCGCAGTGTTCAGGGTCGGTAATTGAGCAGTCTGCAAGTTTACCTGGCAGGTCAAAGCTGTCAAGCGCGTTTTTCCGGCGTGCAAGGTCGCGCGCGCGGCGTGCGGCTTCCCGGGCTTCTGCTGCTTTAAGAACTTTTTCAATAATCTTTTTGCCGATTCCGGGGTTTTCCTCAAGATACTCAGCCAGTTTTTCATTCATCAGTGTTTCAACTGCTGATTTGGTTTCGCTGTTGCCGAGTTTGGTTTTGGTCTGTCCTTCAAACTGAGGTTCCATCACCTTAACGGAGATTACTGCCGTAAGACCTTCTCGGAAGTCATCTCCTGTGAGGGTTATTTTACCGTCTTTAACAAGGTTGTTCTTTGAAGCATAGTTGTTTAGTGTGCGGGTGAGCGCGGTTCTGAAACCAACAAGGTGAGTTCCGCCTTCAGTGGTGTTAATGTTATTTACATAAGAGAAAATATTTTCAGAGTACCCGTCGTTATACTGAAAAGAAACTTCAACCGGGGTGTCGTCTTTAATGCCCTCAACATATACCGGTTTGTGAATTGAGGTTCTGGTTTCGTCTATATATTTAACAAACTCAATAAGACCGCCTTTGAAGTGGAAGGTCTCAGAGTCACCCTCGATCATGTCTTTGAGAGCAATGGTAATGGTTTTGTTCAGATAGGCGAGCTCACGCATTCTTTCTGCAACGGTATCAAACTTAAACTTTGTTGCCTTAAAGATTTCTTTATCCGGCTTAAAGGTAACGATGGTGCCGGTTTCAGCTTTTTTAAGCGACTGAACTTCTTTAACCGGACCCTTTGGTTCACCGCGCAGATACTCCTGCCGGTAGAGTTTTCCGTTCCTTTTTACATCAACAACCAGCCATTCGCTGAGTGCGTTCACAACTGATACACCCACACCGTGAAGACCGCCTGAAACTTTATAGGAGTTTTTATCAAACTTACCGCCTGCGTGAAGCACGGTCATAACCACTTCAAGCGCTGAGCGCTTTTCTTCGGGGTGCATATCAACGGGAATTCCGCGGCCGTTGTCTTCAACGCTAACGGAGCCGTCTTCGTTAATAGTTACTTTTATGGTATCGCAGTATCCGGCCAGCGCCTCATCAATACTGTTGTCCACTACTTCATTTATAAGATGATGAAGCCCGCGCACACCGACATCACCGATATACATTGCGGGTCTTTTTCGCACAGCTTCCAGTCCTTTAAGCACGTTAATGCTTTTGGCACTGTATTCCTGATCGACTGTATTTATTGACATATAATCCGTATTAATTTAATTCGTTACAATAACTTTTTTAACGCGCGGCTCACCGAAAAATTCGTTAATCCTGGCTGCTATTTCCTCATCGCGGAACTTAAGTTCGTTTCTCCAGGCCGCGTTTTCAATTTCTATATATAATATACCCTTCACTATTTTGACGGGTACAGCAATTTTTTCGTATCCTTTGAAAATCTCATGAAATTTTTCAAGCACTTCCCCCTCGGTTGCGGCTCGTTTAATCTTGCCGAACTCAGGGGCTTTCTTAAAAAGATAATCAAAGGTTCTTATTTTTTTCATTTTATAAAGCTTTTATGCCGGAGTTACTGTGCCGGCTGAGACGGTAAACATCCTGCTTTCATTCATTTCGCGCAGATACGCATAGTTTGAAAGATCAGTCATTGTTATAATCGCCTGCCCAACCTGTCTCAGGTAACGGCTGATGTGTCCGGCCCTGTGAGCATCCAGCTCGCCAAAAACATCGTCCAGCAAAAAGACAGGAGTTTTACCTGAGCGTTGCTTCAGGTAAAAAAACTGCGCGAAGCGAAGAGCAACCTGAAATGTTTTGTGCTGCCCCTGAGAGCCGAACGATTTCAGACTCTTGCCGTTAATGCCGAAATCAATATCATCTCGGTGCGGACCGGTCAGGTTCATCCCCCGCCGTATTTCATCATCTCTTCTTGCGTAAATTTTCTGACGGAAGAGCGCTGATATATCAGACTCAGGGGCCGCTCCTTCCAGAAACTGGTAGTGCATCGAAGGTGATTCTTCTTCCCTCATAATCTCCTGATAGACCTCTTCTACAAAACTCTTAAACTCCTGCAGAAACTCGTCTCTCTGCCTGATGACAGCGCTTCCTGTTAAAATCATTTTTTCAGTGAACGCATCAAGTTCTGCCGTAAGACTGCGTCCGGGATTTTCCTTTATCCTGTTCAGCAGGAAAGTTCGCTGTTTCAGGACTTTTGCGTACTCAAGTATATTATCAAGATATACAGAGCTGTATTGGGAAATTACCGAATCAATAAACTTTCTTCTGTCAGCCGGAGCCCCCTGCGTAAGTGCATGATCTTCGGGGGTCAACAGTACAACGGGAAAGGCGCCAATGATGTCAGCGGCGCGGTGAACAGTCTTGCCGTCTTTTATATATATCCGCCTGTTTTCATCCGCGAGAAAGCGGATGTGAACATTATTTTCCGTTGCGTCCTCAAACACTCCATGAACGGTATATCCTGGCTGTCCGAATCGGAGCAGGTCAGTATCAGGCGCTCCTTTATAGTTTTTTGTAGTGCAGAGAAAGTAAATTGCTTCTATTAAAGAAGTTTTACCCTGACCATTTCCTCCGACAATGAAATTGAGCTTCGGAGAAAACTCCATTTCCGTTGAGTGGTGTATGCGAAAATCGTGCAGGGTTAAACGGCGGACAATCATAGTATATTTTCTGCCGTCTGAAAATTCACTGGCAGATCAGTAAAGCACCGGGCTTGTTTACAATGATCAGCGGTTTAGCCGAATGGGCATCAGAAGAACCAGAAGCTCTTCGTTTTCTTTATCCTTTGACGGAGTGAGAATGCCTGCCTTGTTGGGCTTGTCAAGTTTAACAATCACTTCAGAGTCTTCTATACTGCCAAGGATCTCAAGCAGATAGGTTCCGTTGAAAGCAATATCAATCGGTTCGCCGGTATATCTGCAATAAAGCGTTTCGAGAGCATTAGCGCCTCTTGCGGTATCGTTTGCTGAAACCTCGAGGATGGTATTTTCTTTGATATTCATTCTGATGGCCTTAAAGGTCGGCTCTGCGAAAATGAGCATACGCTTAACAGCAGAGGCAATCTTTGAGGTTTCGAGTATCAGATTCTGATTGTTGTCCTTAGGGATTACGCTGTTGTAGTCGGGGTATTTATCGTTAATCAGGCGGGTTGAAAACTCAACCGTGTCATTTGCAAAGGTAACTGCACCGCTGCCGGGGTAAAAGGTAACATCACCCTGGGTAAAGAGTTTCTGAAGGACGGAAACTGCTTTGCCGGGGAGGATAAAACTGTCCGTGGTTTCCGCTGTAACGGTACGGTTAATATATCTGACGAGGATGTGACCGGAAGTGGTAACAAACCGGAGTCCCTCGTGCGAAAGCTCAAGGAGAGTGCCTGACATGGCCGGACGAAGCTCCTCGCGGGACATTGCGTAAGAGGTCAGATGAATACCGCGGTTCAGTACTGCCGCGCTTATTGAAAATCTGGTGCCGCGGTCAACTTCAGGGAATTCTATCTCTGGGTTGGTTACGTCAATACTCATTGCGTATTTGCCCGAATCGGTTTCAAGAGTGAGTTGATTTGCGTCATTAAGCCGGAAGTTCACCATCACGTCGTCAAAGGACTTCATGGCGTCAAGGATGGTCTTTGCCGGCATCATCACTTCCATATTGCTTTCAGACTGGACCGGCATTGAGGAGGAAATTTTCATTTCCAGATCGGATGCGGTAACGGTCAGAATGCCCTCATTGATGTGCATGATAAAGTTCTCCAGGGAGGCCAGGGGGGACTTTGACGGAATTACCGGGAAAACCATTGAAAGAAGCTTTTCCAGTAATTTGCTGTTGGCTTTGAAACTCATCTTTTTCTCCGAATTAAACCTTTAAAAATACGGAATACTGAGGTCAATAACAACCACCATTTTTAATTTTCCAAGTATCTAAGTCCTTGAAAATAAATAACTTAGGAATTAATTGGGAATTGACAATCAGTAATGAGTTATAACAGGGTCTGGTACAGAGAATGCCCAGGCAGAACACCGGGAATTTATGAGCGGATTGGGTCTCGGAGATGTGGAAATACCCACATTCGGGTGTTTGAATTGTAAAATTCAGTACTCCGATACGGAGTCAAAGAGGGCAATTCACCATTCATATTTCATAATTCATACTGCTTAATTCTTCCTTCACTTTATATTTCTGTTTTAGAAACAAAATTTTTTTAATATCTGATTTAAGGTGAAGTTTTGATACATCGTTATGGACTGGTGCTATTTATCGTAGTAATTGTACTGCTGCTGCCGGGATGTCTGGTGGTTGAAAAAATCGGCTACTCGATTGAACTGAATGAAGATGGCTCTGGCACTGCAACAGTTACATTTCATGATATACGCTCAAACGCAATTGGCAATAATGAGTTTGAAGAAGATAAGAATGCTCTTTTTAGCTACATCCTTACAAGCAGTGAGCTGAAAGAATCAATGTTCTCAGAAGGAAAGGATATTTCCTCGCGCGAACTGGAAGTGAGAGACGGCAAACTATATGGTAAAGCAGTATATACATTTAAAGATATAACCCGTGTTGAAGGGTTGCGCAGGGAGTCAGGTTTTATCTATATGACCATGCAGCTTGAGGACAGTCTGAGATATTCAAATGGTCAGGTGGTTGTTTCGAATGAATACCGCCGAATTCTCTGGGATGACAAGACAAAACTCATTGAGTTTGAAGTTCTTTCCGCCGAGTCTGAATCAGTAACCCGTCCGCTCGCACCGTTTTACAAAAAATAGTGTACGCAGAAGTCATTTTCCCGATTCCTTTCAGCCGGCGACTGACGTATCTGGTGCCTGCTGAGATGCGGGATCAGGCAAGGCCAGGGGTTCGCGTTACAGCACCGCTGGAAAAAAGGATAATGACCGGCTTTATATATATAACCCGGACTGAGCTGCGGGCTGAGGAGGCGGCTTATCAGATTAAACCGCTGCGCGAAGTGCTTGACCCTGAGCCGCTGCTGCTCCCATCTGATTTTTCTTTTTTTGAATGGATTGCCGAGTACTATCACTGCTCGCCCGGGGAAGCATTCCGCCTGGCAATTCCGGCAGGTTCTGAGGTGCAGACAAAAAAAATCATAGCTGCTGATTCTGAGGCAGCGACTGAGCTTTATGAAAAGGAGAAAAACCCCGACTCACCACGAGCCCGTGTATTAAAAGTGCTTTCTCAGAAAAAACAGATTGCACTCAAAACCCTGCAGAAAGAGTCCGGAGTAAAGAGTATTTATTCACTTCTCGGCTCCCTGGCGGGCAGGGGCATTGTTACCATTCATGACGAACTGCAGCAGGCAAAGGGGCGGGAGAAGAGAATCAAAATCGTACGGCTGGCTAAGGACAAAGAAGCCATTTATGAAGAGCTCCCCGCTATTGAACGGAAATCAGAAAAGCAGTTCGCCGTGCTTTACCGCCTGCTGGCCATGGGAGACGAGTATATACCCGCGGCTGATCTGATGAAGGAGACACAATCAACTTCGGCAGTGCTGGCGGCGCTGATGAAGAAAAAGCTGATAACTCTTGACTCAGTTGCCTCAGAGCGTGTATATAAGGAAACATATTCTGAGGAAAAAAAGAATTTAACACTCACACCGGAACAGGCGAGTGTAGTTGACTCAGTGGCTTCATCGCTGAATCAGAATATGTTTAAGGTCTGGCTGCTGCACGGCGTTACCGGAAGCGGCAAGACTCAGGTATATATTGAGCTGCTCAAAAAAGTGCTTGATTCAGGCAAAAATGCCATAATGATGGTGCCTGAAATCTCACTCACACCGCAGATGACCGCTCGACTGGTGGCCCATTTTGGTGATGATGTTTCGGTTATTCACAGTAAATTCAGCCACGGTGAGCGGTTTGATACCCGGAACAGAATTCTTGAAGGGAGAGCGCGGATTGTGGTAGGTCCCCGCTCTGCATTGTTTACTCCGATCAGGAATCTTGGTATCATCATCATTGATGAAGAGCATGACGCAAGCTACAAGCAGATGGACGGAACCCCACGCTACCATGCGCGCGACTGCGCTATATATAAGGCGCATCTTGACGGAATTCCCGTCCTGCTTGGTTCGGCCACTCCTTCAGTTGAAAGTATGTATAACACCGAAACGGGCAAATATACACTGCTTAAATTGGAGAACCGGGTTGACGGGGCAGAGATGCCGCTGATACGGCTGGTGAATGTGGTGCAGGAAAAGAAACTAAACCGGATGGCAAGCATCTTTTCCTATACCATGCTCGAAAAAATTAAGGAGCGGATTGAAAAGAAAGAGGGAGTAATCATTCTGCAGAACCGGCGCGGATTTGCAACACAGATGTTCTGCTTCGACTGCGGTACAGTGCAGGTGTGTGAAAACTGCTCGGTACCAATGGTGCTTCACATCAACCGCAACATACTAAAATGCCACTATTGCGGATATACAAAGCCAACGCCTGAGGTCTGCGGTGCCTGCGGAAGCAGCAGTATTAAATTTTTCGGGACAGGTACAGAGCGAGTTGAAGACGAAATTAGTTTTTACTTCCCTGCTGCTAAAATAACCCGAATAGATTCAGACTCTGTCAGCAAAAAAGGTCTGATGAGCGAAATTCTCAGCCGGTTCAGGGAAGGGGAGATTGACATTCTGGTAGGCACACAGCTTGTTTCAAAGGGGTTGGATTTTTCGCGTGTTACCCTGGTAGGTGTTATCTCCGCCGAGGCAACTTTGTGGATGCCTGACTTCCGGGCTGATGAAAGGACGTTTCAGCTTCTCACGCAGGTTGCGGGGCGCGCCGGCAGGAGCAGCAAACCCGGTGAAGTGGTTATTCAGACTCAGAATGATCATCATTTTGTGCTGCAGCGGGTGCTGGACGGAAAATACTACCCGTTTTATTTTAAGGAAATTGGTGACCGCATCCGGCTTGAATATCCGCCTATTACCAGGATGTGTCTGATTGAGGCGAAAGATAAGGATGACCTGAAGGCACGTGAGACGATTATGGATTTGCATAAGTGTCTGATGGTTTATAAGGATACCGTAAAGATTACTGCCCCCTCAACCGCGGTAATTGCACGGCTGAGGACTGAATACCGTTATCAGATTCTGATTAAGTCAAACAGGGAAAAAGACCCCGGGGGCTCGGTGCTTCGGGCAGTGCTCAAACAGGCGCATCAGGAATTTCTGAAACTGCGCCGTCACTATGATGTAAGACTAACCTTTGATATTGATCCGCAGAGCATAATGTAATCAATTAGTAATGGGTAGGTTGTAATTAGTAATTTTAATGTACAATTTACAATGAACAGGAGTTGAATTCTTAGCCATTGATAGGAATTCTGCGGAAATTTGCGTGATCAGAGGGAACCCTTTTTATAGGTTAAAGAAGATTACAGCCCTGCGGTAATTTCCTTGGCAATTTCGGTATTTTTTGCCCCTAAGGAAATAAGCGATTTTACAATGAGATCAAGTGAGACGGAAGGATCGCTGTTCTCGATTTTTGCAACACGGGACTGGCTGGATTTTATCCGCCTTGCAAATTCAGTTTGAGTAATGTTTTGCTTTGTTCTTAACGACCGCAGTTTTTTGCTGAGTTTCAGTTTTAATTCAATGAATTCGGTTTCTTCTGCAGTGAGACCTAAAAATTCCTCAGCGGAACCAAACTTCCATCCCTTTTTTTCAAGTTTTTTTCTTTTTTCATCAATCATTGTCATATTCCTTAATTCTCTTTTTACAGATTTCTATTATTCTTTTGGGAGTTTGAGGTGTTTTCTTCTCAAAGACCTCCAGAATAATAATTGCATCTTCATCAATTCGGTAAATTAATCTCCAGGTTTTTGTTTTATCATTAATGCGCAGTTCGTGGCAATTTGTACCAATTAGAAGGCATAGGTCTGGAAACCGGCATTGAAAGTTTTTCACCCTTTGGTAACTGACGCAACAAGTAGCCCGCTTCAATTCTTGCATCTGAAGAAAACGGCGGAGTTTTAACCTCACCATGCAGCCATGCCAGCGGTTTATTTTTATAAATCATCAGTTTAATATATGTCAAATTTGACATATTGCGCAATAAAATTATTTTCCCTTAACAACTATAACTTCCTGGGAAATTAGCCGGATCAGCGGGCACATTTTTCCCTGCTGATTTCTCACTGACCTGTCTCGGTTTCTACCCAAAAATTCGTTAAATTTCAACTTGCAGAAAGGCATGGTTTTTCCTTCACAATAAGGTGTCTCCCCCGGGTATGGGCGAAATTGTTTTCTGGACTATAATTAGAGCAACTGTTGTCATTCCGCTGGTGTGGTTAGCCAAAGACTATCTTGACTACTCCGTTTGGTGGATGGCCGGGATGCTAACGCTCTATGGAGTGATCATTCATCCGGCTATTCTCCATTACAATAACTTCAGAGCCCGTAACCACGAGGTTATTGAGGAAACACTCTGCACCTCCTGCAAACATTTTGACAAAGGTTCCGTGCTTTGCCTGAAACATGATGAACATCCGGCTAAGGATTATCTCCCCTGCGAAGGTATTGACTGGGAGCCAAAACAAACAGATTTGGAAGATGAACATATTCAGTAAATTAAAAAAAGTATATAAACGGGATGCCGGCCGGGTTATCTGGCGCATTCTCTTTAACAATCATGACCTGATGCTCATAGAAGAACGGGACACACAGAAAAAAGAAGTGTTCTTTACTGTTGCTGATATGAGCAGCTTTAAGAATGTAACCGAAAATCTTCAGCAGGGGGAAGTGTTCTGGACGGGGGTGGAGTGTTTCTTTGAAGAATATATACTCTTTCACGGTTTTGCCAAACCGGATATGCCTTTTCATAAGGGAATCCGGCTTTACTCACTCAAAGAAAAGAAGGTCCTCTGGCAGCATGATGACCTGGTGTTTTCGTTTCTTGACAAAGACACACTGTGGACTTATAAACCCGGTTTTGAGAAGAAAGAGTATATACGGGTGGACATGGTAACAGGTCAGGCAATTTCTTCCGATGAGCCCGATATCACTGATATAGCTGCGCGGAAAGCCGAGTTCAGGGAGATGACTACACGAGGAATTGTGGCGCCGGATCCGGAACCAAACGAACCTGGCGGTGGTGAACTGATTTATGCGGAAACCGCGGAGACGGATATATACTGTTTCCGCTCCGGATATAAAGGTGAAGCGGAAGGGATATTTAATCAGTATCTGCAGATGATCAGGAAATCTGACGGGAAAGTGATTGAGGAGATGTTGATTAACGAGGAGACTCCGCTGATCATTCCTGACAGTTGGTTTTTACGAAATAATATTCTTTATGTAATAAAGGACAAGCGAATACTCTCGGTATATACTTTGTAACATAATCAAAAGGAATAAACAATGCTCAATAAATCAGAACAAGGGGTGTTGCTTTTTGGGGCGAGGGAGGCACTGAGAACACTCTTTGATCCGGAGTACCCTTTTCCCTCAGTGCAGTACAAAAGCTATCCTGCACTACTTAACCGCAACGGAGCTTTTGTAACGCTCTATCTGAACAATCAGCTTCGCGGGTGCATCGGCTATGTTGAGTCAGACACTCCTCTTTTTGAAACAGTCTGCGAAGCCGCTATTTTAGCGGCTACTGAGGACCCCCGGTTTAATCCGCTTACCGCGGAAGAACTTCCGCAGGTGCTTATTGAAGTTTCTGTGCTGAGTCCACCTAAGAAAATCAAAGACTATGTGGAAATTGAAATCGGAAAACACGGACTGATTGTGGATGAGTCAGGTCATCGCGGACTTCTTCTTCCTCAGGTTGCTGTTGAGCATAAAATGAAGCTTGACCAGTTCTTAACTGCTTTGTGTCAGAAAGCAGGGCTGCCTGGCAACTATTGGACAACAAGAATGATGCACATGATGACTTTCGAAGCTCTGGTTTTCGGAGAAGTAAAACACAGGAATCTGACTGGTGAGCGGTCTTAGAACCCCTGCTGTTGCGGGAGCGTTTTATCCGTCGGACAAGTTTAAACTGACTTCGATGGTCAAAAAGCTGATTGACAGCGCTGAACCAACCCGGTCGGACAGTCATATTTATGGAATAGTTGTTCCGCATGCCGGGTATATATACTCCGGATACACTGCGGCGCGGTCCTTCGCTGCGGTTAAGGACAAACAATATAAACATATCATTATTCTTTCTCCCTCACACTACGAGGCATTTAACGGCTGTTCAGTCTGTGATGCGGAGGCGTTTGAAACTCCGCTCGGGACACTGCCTGTTGACCGTGAACTTGCCTCTGCTCTGATGAAACATTCCGATAATATTTTCTTTTCTAAACGGGGGCACGGTCGTGAACACGGCATAGAGGTTGAGCTTCCATTTCTGCAATATATATGGGGTGCGGTATCATTTGTTCCTGTTGTGATGGGGAGCCAGAATGAGGAGACCATCACTGCGCTTGCGGGTGCGCTCTCTGCGGCAGCTCTCAGCAAAGATATACTGATAATTACCAGCACCGACCTGAGCCATTTTTATAAACAGACGCAGGCAGACCGGCTTGATGCTGAAGTTGAAAAAGAAATAAATGGCATGAACCCGGTAGAACTGGAAAAGAAGTTCAGAACCGGTGCGGCAGAGGCCTGCGGCGGCGGACTGCTTTTGAGTCAGATGAAAGCTTATAAAAATTTAACAGGACTTAAAGGTGAGGTTCTGTACCGTACAGATTCTTCAGAAGCGTCGGGGGATACAGAAAGTGTTGTCGGATATTTATCAGCGATGTTTTATGCGTAAAGATTTTTTTAAAAATATTATTCTCATTGGTACCGGTAGAATAGCGCACTCACTTGCCGCGGCAATGAAAAAGGCGGAAATCACCCCGACACACATCCTCAGCCGTTCGGAAGAAAAGGCCGCGAAATTCGCTCTGCGGTTTGGCATAGCAAATATACTTACGGCGGAGAGGGAATTGCCTTCTGGTCTTAGTTTATATATCATTGCGGTCAGTGATGACGCAATAGCGGCGGTGAGCGGCATCCTGGCTGAGAAGTGTTCCGGAACGAAAGATGCAGTGTTTATACATTTGTCGGGTTCGTATCCTTCTTCACAGCTTAGTGCAATTGCTTCAAAAGGGGGACAGACTGCATCGTTTCATATCATGCAGACCTTTCCTGATACAAACCCGGTGCCGGTGAGCGGTCTGCGCGCTATTATTGAAACTGAAAGTAATTTTGCTTATGGCAAACTTTCTGAACTTGCAGAACTGCTTAATCTTATAAGCTACCGTTTAAATGCAGATCAGAAGACACTGTATCATGTAACGGGCATCTTTATCTCAAATTTTCTGGTTGGCAATCTTTACAATGCTGAAAGGATATTTGAGAAAACCGGACTAAGCCGTCAGGAGTTATATGACATCTTTACTCCGATACTAATGACTACCGTGAGGAACCTGCTGCAAAAGGGAAGCGTGGAGTCACTCTCCGGTCCGCTTGAGCGGGGGGATGTTCATGTAATTGAGAAGCATATTGAACTGCTTGGGAAAGAATTTGAGTCGGCTCCTGATTTGCTGCAGAGTTATCTCTCGCAGTCAGCGGGGTTAACACGTACCGCCTCGGTAAAAAATCCGAATAAAAAAGAAATATATATTCTCCTGCGCAAGATGCTGGAAGACCAACTTGGGTCATAATCGAAACCGCTGAACCGCATAGCGGTGAACCGTTAATAAAATCTCATTCCGCAACACCCCCTTGAACCCGCATAGCAGGTGACCGGTTAGTAGGCGAGCACCAAAAAATTTTCAAAAATCGCCAAAATAGGTCATAACCGAATCCTTCTGAACCGAGTAGCGGTGACCTATTAGTAGGAGAGATTTCGATGATATATCGCACCTACGGCACTTTGCGGGAAATCTTCGGTTGGTATTGTTATTAATATTTCGCGCCTACGGCACTTTGCGGGGATCTTCTGTTGGTTTTGTTATTAATATATCGCGCCTATGGCACTTAGCGGGAACCTGCTACTGATGTCGTTATTGATATATCGCGCCAACGGTGCTGGGGAATCCTTGCATGCATATAGTTCGCGTGGACTTGAGTTATCGAGAGATATTAAAAAACCAAACTACAAGACTCCTCAAAACCCCGTCAGGGGTGGAATAAAGAGACCAGTAAAAAATGATTGCCTGGATGTATCACACCGGCAGCACTAAGAATTTATTACCAACTGATATATACGGCAGTTATATGATTAGCCGCTGTTCTCACCGGAGACTTATCAATTCCCAAGTCTCAATTATAATTTGTGTACCAGCAGCCCGTCACGGAGTTTGGGTTCAAACCAGGTTGACTTTGGCGGCATGATCTCTCCCGCATCAGAGATTGCCATCAGGTCATCCACGGTAACCGGATAGAGAGAAAACGCTGCTGCAAATTTACCGCTGTTAACTAACCGCTCTAATTCAGCCGTTCCGCGTATTCCACCGACAAAATCAATCCGTTTGCTCGTGCGCGGATCATCAATACCAAGTATGGGGGAGAGTACCGTATTCTGCAGAATGCTAACGTCAAGTTTTTCTCCGACTGAAGTTGCCAGACTGAGACTCGCCTTTATGTGATCGCGCGGGGTGAGTATATACCATTTACCGCCGAGGTAGAGGCAGTATTTCCCTTTTTCACCCGGCTCGCTGGTATGATTCTGTCCGATGGTAAAATTTTCAAAAATTTCTTTCAGAAAAATATCCGGCTCATGTCCGTTCAAATCAGCCACAACTCGGTTATAGGGCATTATGTGAAGCTGATCAGCGGGGAAGAGTACTGCTATAAAAAAGTTATATTCTTCATTGCCGGTATGCGCGGGATTTTTGCCTCTCAGCTCGGCTCTGGTGCGTGAGGCACTTGCGGCGCGGTGATGACCGTCAGCGATATATAAATAATCAACTCCGCCGACTGCTTCAACTATGAGCGAGGTATCTTCGGCAGGAACAGCCCATACGGTATGCTGAACTCCGTCTGGCGCTGTGAAGTCATACAGCGGCTTTGCTGAGGAGGTCACTCTGGTCACAATTTCATCAATTTGTTTAGCACCGCGGTAGGTCAGAAAAACCGGACCAGTCTGGGCTCCTGTTGTGATGATATGGCGGGTACGGTCATCCTCTTTTTCTTTGCGGGTCTTCTCGTGTTTCCTGATTACGTCATTGTCATAGTCATCTACTGAAAAAGTGGCAGCTATTCCGGTCTGGGTTCTGCCGTTCATGGTCAGGGAATATATATAGATGGCTTCGCGCTCTTCGGTAATCATGGCATCAGTGCTGATGGTTTCCAGATTCTTCTTAGCGCGGGCATAAATGGCTTCACTGTAAGGGTTTACGTCATTTCCGAATTCAATTTCAGCACGGGTGACCCTGAGCAGGGTAAAGGGATTGTCGCCTGCCAAAGTGCGGGCTTCTTCGGTATTAACCACATCATAAGGGACGCTGGCAACTATATGAGCATATTCCTCTTTAGGTCTGAGCGCCTTGAATGGTTTAACGACTGCCATGAAGTTTTCTCCGGAAAAAAATTAACGTGAATAAATAATTTACAAAAAGCTCAAAAGATGACATCCGAAAATTTTAGCCGGCGGAGAATTTCTTTCCCGGATATGTCAAAAATCACTTTTCAGCAAGGCAGGGTTTTAGTAAGTTTGACGGTTAGTTTCAGAGAAGATAATGGCAAAGCAACAGACAAAAAAAACGTTACAACCCCAAAAATCCACCAGCCGGCACTGGAAAACCGCGGGGGTGGCAATCCTGCTTATTCTGCTGGGGGTGTTCTTCCTAAAAGATGTTTTTTTTCAGACAGGGAAAAAGGAAGTGGAAACAACAATCTACCGGTTTAAAAAGGAAGGGGAGCTAATCCTTGTGGACAGTCTGGGGAACAAGAAAATTGGCATTGATATCGAAATAGCCGATACTGAATATGAGCAGGCGCTCGGTCTGATGTACCGGACTTCGATGGAGGAGATGCAGGGGATGCTCTTTATCTTTCCGGCAGAGGAGATCCGCTCTTTCTGGATGATGAATACCTTAATCTCTCTTGATATGATTTTTCTTGATGCAAACAGGAAAATTGTAACCATCCACAGGAACACTGCCACTCAGTCAGAGCAGTCTTACCGATCCAATAAACCGGCTAAGTATGTGTTGGAAGTAGTGGCGGGTTTCAGTGATAAGTATGGAATTGGCGTGGGTGATTTGATGAGCTACAAGTAGAAGTATGAATTGTTAAGTATGAATTATGAATGGGGAAAAATTTGGGCAAAAACGCTAAAAAGCAAAGAGGATTATCAACGCAAAGTTAAGCAATCTGCGGCGGCGGATAACGTCAAGTCCCGCAGAGCTATAAATCACCGGATATATACCCCTCCCCATTACTAATTACTACCTACTCATTACTAATTATTTATGTTCGTCTTATAGTAATCATGCTTATATCATCCTCATACCTGTCACCGGTATATTCTTTCAGTTTGGTGCTTACGTATTCCATGGGATCATAACCGGAGGGCATGTTACTGAGCAGCTTCAAAAAGTTATCGGTGCCTAAGGCCTCGCCTGCAGAACTGCGTGATTCAATAAGCCCGTCTGTGATCAGAATGGCCGCGTCACCGTGGTTCATGGTAATAACAGCATCTTCAAATAATCCTTCAGATGAAAACCCCAGAAGCATACCTCTTGATGTAACTAACCTTGCTGAGTTTTCAGCCGCGCTACTGATGATCATCGGAAGGTCACCGGCGCCGGCGTAGGTTACAATATTTTCTTTATTGTTGATTAGTACCACGGAGAGGGTGACAAACACTTCGGAAATTTTTGAGTCCTGATATACGGACTGATTAACCTTCTCAAGAATTTTACTTGGGCTGAACTTAAAAGAGTCCTGAAGTGCGCCTCGTATGGCACTGCGCACGTAACCCGCATAAGCAATTGCAAAGTACCACGCGCCCCACTTCTTACCCATAACATCACCAAGGATAACCGCAATGTTGTTTTCATCGAGATTAAAGTAATCAATAAAATCACCGCCCGGAACTCCTTTGAAGGGCACGTGCCAGTGTTTTATATCATATCCGCTGAAAACGGGAAAACTGTCAGGCACCACTTTGACTCGGAGATTATCAGCGGCTTTGTGCAGTTCAGAAACAACCTTCTGCCGCTCTTTGCCAAGACTTTTAATGATGGCGGTAACCTTAGCCACAACTACTCTTGGTCCTGCTGTTTTGAGAACATAGTCCGCAATTCCCAGATCATAGCCGTCTAATATATCCTCTTCACCCCCCTTTGAAGTAAGAAAGATAAACGGGATGGATTTTAAGTCGGGTTCATTCAGCAGCATTCTTCTGAATTCAAAACCGTCTATGTCGGGCATCATAACGTCTGATATAATGATATCAGGTATTACTTCTTTCGCGAGCTTAAGACCCGCGGCAGGGCCGTTTGCGATATGACACTCAAACCCGGCTTTTTTAAGATTATACTGAAAAAGCTTAGCCAGTGAAGCATCATCATCAACAAGAACGATGTTTGTCTGTTCTTCCTTAAGAGTATCCTCAACCGGTTTACGCGCGCCAAACTCGCGGTATATATCAGCTCTGCGCAACAGTGCCTGCATCTTGATTATCAGTTCCTGAACGTCAAAGGGTTTCGTGATATAATCGTCTCCGCCTACCTCAAGCGCCTGTTCTTTGTCTTCGAAACTGCTCTTAGCAGTTACAAATATAAAAGGAAGAACACGGTATCGGTCATTTTCGCGGACTTTTTTGCAGAAGGTGAAGCCGTCCATTTCATCCATGCCTACATCGCAGAGAACGAGGTCAATTTTTTCCTTCTCAAGGAATTCAAAACCCTGCGCGGCACCGTCTGCCTCAAATGCAGTAAATCCGCGTTTCTTCAGATGAAATCCGAGCAGCTTCCTGACGGTCAGATCATCGTCAATAAGCAGTATGTTTTTATTTACCTGTGCCTGCATGTGGTTGAAATGTTTATATTGTCATTCTGACACCGAAGCTCTGAAGAGCATCGCGGCGGTGCGGGTGTGCTTCAAATACACGATACATCCTTGTCAGTTCGAACATTGAGTGAACCGCGGGTTGAAATCCGACCAGCTTCATATCCCCGCCTAAAGAGATAATTTTTTTCAGGGTGACAACCAGTGCACCAAGGAAAGTTGAGTCAATAAACTCACACTCACCCAGGTCAACCACTAATTTTCTTGTTCCCCCCAGAATTTCATCAGAAAGCAGACGTTTAAATTCCTCCGCTTCTTTAAGAGTGGCGCGGGTCAGTTCCACGATAATAAGAACCACATCGCCGTATTGTTCGCGCTTGAAATCCATATATATTATTCCTTCCTGTAATGGTTACTGTTCATATTCACCGGAATTAATTCCGTATTTTTCCATAAGCCGGTAGATAGTTGCCCGGCCGAGCTGAAGTTTTGTTGCTGCCTCAAGAATGTTTCCTTTGGTGATGCGGAGTCCGTTCCTGATGGCTTCTTCTTTTATTTTTTCAAAAGGTACAATGATATCATCACCAAAGAGTGAAGCAGTTCCGTCAAGTTTGCGGGTTTCGGTCGCAGTGCGGAGGTGAACCGGAAAATCATCCACGTCAACCATGTTGGTCTCTGAAAGGATGAGCGAGCGCTCAATGGTGTTTTCCATCTCTCGTACGTTGCCCGGCCAGTCATATTCATACATCAGCTTTAATGCTTTTTTGGTGAATCCCTTTACGGTTCTCCCGAGCTTCTTGTTGAAAGTGTTCAGAAACGCTTCGGCCAGAACCAGTATATCTCCGCGCCGGTGACGGAGCGGCGGTATATATATCGGGAAAGAGTTTAACCGGTAGAAAAGATCTTCGCGGAACTCTTTCTGCTCAACAGCTTTTTTCAGGTCTCGGTTTGTGGCCGAGATGATGCGTACATCGGTTGAGATAAGCTCATTGCCGCCGACCCGTTCAAATTCTCTCTGCTGAATAACCCGGAGCAGCTTTGCCTGGAGGGTCATTTCCATCTCGCCAATTTCATCAAGAAAAATGGTGCCGCCGTTTGCCAGTTCAAACTTACCGAGTTTTTTCTGATGTGCTCCGGTGAAGGAGCCCTTCTCATGACCGAAGAGTTCGCTTTCAAGCAATTCTCGCGGTATTGAAGCGCAGTTAACCACTACAAATGGTTTGTCTTTTCTTGCACCGTTAAAATGAATTGCTCGCGAGATAAGTTCTTTGCCGGTTCCGCTTTCGCCGTAGATAAGAACCGTTATATCATTATTCAAAACTTTTGAAACCAGCCGGAAAACATCCTGCATTTTTCCGTCAGCGGAGATGATGTTGTCAAAGCTGTATTTGGCGGTAACAGTTTCTTTAAGGGAGTGAAGTTCTTTTACCAGCTCATAGTTGCGTATTGCATTTTTGATGCTCGGTTCAAGCCGGTGGGCATCAATCGGTTTTGGGAAATAATCATAAGCCCCTGAGCGTACTGCTTCGAGGGCAACCTCGATGCTGCCCTGTGCAGAAAGTATTATTACAGGAAGATTTTCATCAACCTGCTTTATTTTTTTTAGCACTTCAATGCCGTTCAGACCGGGGAGCATTATGTCAAGCAAAATAAGGTCGGGCCGGTCACTCAGACGCGGAAGGACTTTTTCACCATTCTCAAACACTTCAGCATCATAACCCCACTTGTCTCTGACCCAGTAAAGGATCAGCTTGGCTATTGACGCTTCATCTTCAACAATAAAAACTTTAGACACCTATTCGGTCCTCTGTTTAATAATCGGTAATTTAACTACAAATGTAGTTCCTTTATTTTCTTCGCTGCGTACCGTAATCATCCCCTTGTGAAGGTCAATGATTTGTTTTGTGAGCGCAAGCCCCAGCCCGGTCCCCGGAATCTGTGCTCCCGGCCGGCTTACCCGATAAAACTTCTGATAGATAAACGGTATATCGTTTTTCGGGATGCCTACCCCTGTATCGGTCACGATAATTTCAATTTCGCGGTAGAAAGTTTTGATAAACAGCGTGATTCTACCTCCGGGGTCAGTAAACTTCACTGCGTTTGAAAGAAGATTGTCAGTAACGCGCAGGAAATTTTCTTTATCAGCATAGAGCAGCACTTCCTGCGGAGGCAGCTCATAAGAAAAAGTAACGCCTTTTTCTGCTGTCTGTTTAGTATATGCTTCAAGAAGCGGCTCTAAGACTTCATCGAGTTTAAAGTACTCCTTATTGAGAGTAACGGTTCCTTCTTCAATGCGGGATATATCGAGCACGTTGTTTATAAGACGCGAAAGCCGTTTAGCTTCGTTTAAAATGATGCTGTTAAATTCATCTCTCATTTCAGGCGCCATGGAGGTGTCTGAGTGAATCGTCTCGGCAAAACCGATAATGGAGGCAAGAGGAGTGCGGAGCTCGTGAGATATATTCGAAAGAAAATCATTCTTAAGACGGTTCAGTTCTTCGAGCACTGATATCTTCTGGCGTGCGCGGTCACGTTCAATAGAAATAATTCTGTTTGCTTCAATGAGTTTGCTGTTCAGATCCCTCATCTTGTCCTGATCTTTAGCGCGCGCGGTGATGTTTCTGCCTATACCCAGTACCCCTTCTGGCACGACGGCGGATGAAGTCACACGCGCATTAATTTCGAAGATGATGGTTTTGCCATATTTACTGAGGAATGCTGATTCAAATGTTACAATCTGTCCTGATTTAACAATCTCGCTGAACGAACGCGCCACATCTGCCTTCTTCGTATCAGTAACAAATTCGAGAAAGTGTCTGCCGGTCATCTCATCGGGTATATATTCGATGGCCAGCGCGCCGTTCTGGTTAATCAGGATGAAGTTACCTTTTCCGTCCAGGATAAAAATCAGGTCTTCAGCGGTTTCGAACAACTTCCTGAATCGTTCCTCTGAGAGTTTTACTTCATCAGCGCGGGCATACTCAGTTGTTACATCCAGCAGCAGGTGGTCAGCGCGGAGTTCTTCACCTTCCCGGCTCATCACAATCTGATGCCTGACAAGGCGGATACCAGAGGGGACCATAATCCGGTAAACAACATCGCCTCGGCCTGAATCATGAGCGAGGGCAAGCGCAGTTCTGAGGCGTTTTATATCACCAGGGGCAAGTGAATGCAGCATCCGGAAAATGGAAGAACGGTCTGAGTCGGTCTTAAACCGGGAGGGGAGCCCGGAACAGAAGGAAATGACCGGGTTTCCGGCTGAAACTTTTACAGAAAAGAAAAGAAATCCCTCTCCCGCGGAATTCACCGCGGAAAGCCCCTTTTCTCCTGTTGCCGGAACTTCTGGTCTAATAATAGCTGTTTTGGTCACCCTCTGATGTCGTGGCTTGGTTTTCTCAAAATAAAACACTAAAATAATCAAAAAATGGCAAATGAATTGAAAAGGAAGTATGAATTATGGGGTATGAAGTATGAATTTCTCTTTCCGGGCTACAGATGTGCATTTTAACGCAACGGGGGCAAAGTTAATCGCAAAGTAACGCATAGCAAAAAACTCGATTATCCCCAGCGTCCCCAGAAAAAGCACAATGAAGTCACCAGATGGCACTCCGATTTTTGCGGATGCCGGAAAAGCAATGTACAATATACAGGAAGGGGCGGGTATTTTTTAACGCAAAGTTCGCAGAGTTGAAGCGCAAAGTTCCGCAGAGTTAATACGGACCAGGGCTTAGAATTTCGTACAGACAGATTACAATCTGTCTTAGACCGTACAGGTAATCCATCTCGCGCAAAGGCGCTAAGACGCAAAGAGTATGAACATGCAAATGACCAGCGGATAATTCTGATACTGAAGCATCGCTGATTTAAGCGGATAAGTTCAATTGGGTAATTTATCTTTAAGGAAGTTTATAATCGCAGAGCAGACAATCAAAATGAACCGCGCATCCTCAATCTGTACGTCTTTCTCTCCTTCTTTGAGACTATGGCGGACACCCGATTGATCGTTTGTAAAACTGTATAGTTTTTCAATAGCATCCCTAAGAGTTTGATGCATTTCTACTTTTTTAATTGCTTTGCTCAGTATTATTTTCTCATCATTTGATATTATACGAAACATTGCCTCCAAGGCCGACACAGACTCTTTGATTGAATTATGATAATCCGGAGATGTCTTATTTCCTAAATATCTCAATGCTTTTTCTAAATGGTCATTAATGCTTTTATGCTTATCTGTGTTTGTTAAGGCACTTGCGATTTCAGCGACTTCTTCTTCAGAAGTCACCGGAAACAAGATACCATCAATAAAGCGATAGGCTGACAATTCGTTCTTTAGAATTGAATTGCAGGATTTTTGATATGAGGGATATTTTAAAAATGCAAATTCAATAAAGTTATAAACATTAAACCATTCACAACTAAAGAAATAATTGCAAATGTAATCGTAAATTTTCGGCTCATTAATTTTTGAAGAATTATATTCTATTTCATCTATGCGAAGCTTATAATAACTAACCCACACAATAAATAAATGGTCTGTGTAAGCAGTTCTGCGCACCTTCCCAAGGGATAATAATTTGGATTCTAGCTCCCATTTAAATTTTATATATTCATTCCACAATAAATTGCGCAACTGAGCAGACATTTCATCCACTTGAAGAACCTTTCGTGGTTCTGTTTTTCCGATTCTCTCTGAGAACTTCATCATTTTTCTCCCACCCCCACTACCTTCATGGTTTCTTCGCCAAACTGGCTGATGATGCGGACGGCTATTTTCTGGTCTTTTTTCTTAATCTCAATCGGGTGTGAGGTGTGGCCGTAAAGCCGGTCAAATGCCTCATCATCTATTTCGATCTTTAGGGTTTTTTCAACTTTCTTTTTGGTGTTGTCTTTTGCGAGTGATTCAAGCCCTTTTTTCCATTTCTCGAATTCATCTTTCTCTCCGCCGCAAAAGAAGACCTGCCTGACCACAAAGCTGCTGCCGTCATAGTCATCATCTACCATCCAATAGGCAATGTCGTGCAGATTGCGGGCTTTAACTTCGTCCTTAATGGGGTCATATATATCCAGCCCCTCTATCTCAACTATTACCTGTTTGCTGTCCGGTATCTTTTTAATGGTTATATCCGGCTCCCCGATGGTTACGAAGCTTGCAGCAGACTTGGCGGGTTTTTTCTTTAACCCCTCCTGAAGAAGGTCATCGTGAATGCGCACCTTTGTTACCTCAAACTTACCCATGCTCATAGTTTGGGTGCTGCCTGATATGTCACTCTCAAAACTGAATCCGAGGATGATAAGCCAGTTTGCATCACCCCTCTGCCGGCACTCTTTTATTGCCTCGTTTACTGCCATCTTGCTTACGGTGCCGAATTTCGGGCCAATGTGTATATATGCTTTCTTTTCTCCCGTTCCGTTCATAAAGAAACCTTCTGCATGAAGGTATGAATGGCTTAACAGTTCCACACTCCTAAAGATTACCATTTCATCTTTTCTGCCGTTTTTTACCCCGGCACTCAGCAGGTGTTGTTTTATTGTCTCTTCAAAAGCACCCTCCTGCTGGTTAATCAATGTATCATTGTCAAGCTCAGCGGGGCTTACCGGTTCAAAGTTTTGCAGGGTTTCAACGGTAAATGGACCACTTACTCTCAGCAATTTTTTGTCCTGCTCCGGCTGGTCGTAGAGTGTTTCGTTTTCTGGTGGCTCATCATTAGCAACACTTTTTAAAGTTATATGAGGTACTGTTTTGTATTTGAATCCCTGCCGTATGTCTCCCCCTTGCTCATCATATAAGTTGTAATATGGATAAACAGCAGTCATCAGGCGTTGTTTGGCTATGTTAATTGCTATTCTGCTCGTGTCAATAGTAATCCATCTTC
>JADLAF010000086.1 GCA_020848375.1 Ignavibacteriaceae bacterium | reverse complement strand
TGAAGAACTTCTTTCAGCTCACCAGTCACACCATATATTGCAAGCTCGGTAAATCCGCTTTCAGGCAGTTCAAGCTGAATCCGTGTCCGGCTGTTGAATGGATTCGGATAGCTCTGCAATGAATACTCAATCACAGCCAGCAAACTCTCTTCAGCCGAACTTGTTAACCCCAATTTCTTTCTCATAAGTGCTGAGAAATACTGAGGTGTTACGAAATCCACATCAGCCCCAATATCTGGATCGGCTTTTAGTATATCATAAAGCTGTTTTAGTTTCTGCGGAGTAATATCAGAAGAACCCGGGGAGTTAATCAGTGAAGCAGTATTATGACGCATACGCTGGTAGCCCGCCAGGTAAAAATACGGCTTTGTTTTATTCTGCACTGCGGTTTTAATCCTTGCAGCCATCGCCGGTATATCTGTGCTATTGCCGTAAAAGGTACCGTCATTAACATGGTTAAACAGCAGTGAACCGTAGGACTGATTAGGAGTCTGTGTTGCCAGCAGCGGATCAAACAAAAATGTTATCTCTGCCCCAATATTCTTCTGAAACTGACCATACTTCTGAAAGTTAAAACTATTATTTATTGTTCTTCCCCGGTAAATCACCGAACCGGATGATGCATAATGCTTATAACCGTATATTTCTTTAAGACTGAAAAGGTCCATCAGTTCGGCTGAGGTCGCATGAGCAGATGGCAGGGCAGCAGCAGTCCATAAATCCGGATAGGCATATCCCAGCGGAGAGGTTACACTGATAAAACCATCTTTCTCTGTTGCAGTATCGTAGTAATACTTAGCAATGAACGGCGCCATCGAAAGCAGGTGCAGATTTATCCCCCACCCAAATGGCACAGTACCGCGGTCGGAGGAAACCCATGCACCTGACTGCAGCCCCGCAACCCAGTTTGATGCATCCCCCTCACTGCTGATAAGGAGCAGATAAAACTTATTACGGACCTGTACCGTATCCTGATTCACTTTTGACTTAAGCACCAGCGATTCATCCGGAATCCGGAAGGCAGTATGCCAAGAAAGGTTGCCAAGTAGTGTTTCATGAAACGAGGCATTATACGTAGCAAACCACTGCGTCAGCGGTTCAGGTCTCATCCAGCCATATATATGGAAAATATCATTTGGGTTTCTACCCTGCATAAATAAAAGCAGACGTTCAATCAGTTCGGCTTTTGCTGCAGGCAGGGAGTTAAAATTCAAATCTTCAGTACCTGCCAGATTCACCTGAAACATTCGCTCTTTCACTGTAAAATCAGTCAGTTCCCGTATATAAAACTTAGCGGGATTGCACAACGGAAGGATATTCCTGATTCCCCAGTCAATAAGCGTCAGATATCTTTGTTCCTCGGTCAGTGATGTGTTATTCCAGGGATGCAGTGCCTGCTCAAGCCGTGCGGGCAGATAACGAGAGCTGTCATCGTCAAATGAATCATGAACCAGAACAGAGTCAGTTATTTGCAACCCGTATGCAGCAGCGAGTGAGGCAGTAACAGGGAGCCGGTTGGATAGCCCTCCTATCAACGAAGCATACTCCGCCTGCCAGTTAAAACTTTGTCCCGAAAAGTTTCCGTAGAAGCGGTTAAAGTCATACACCACACCGCCGTCAATCTTTTCTCTGAAGCGGTTCACAAGCTGGTTCACGGTACTGATAGTATCAAATACCACTCCGCCTCTCTGCCTGTATATATCTCCCCATATTTCATCAGTATTCTTAAATGACCATGATTCATAGACGTTCCAGAGATAAAGCCGCGCAGTGTCACGGTTAACAATGCCTGCAAGCGTCATCACCAGCATCTTATCAGCATAGGCAAGTCCGCTCCCCCTGAAAAGGACAGGATTCTCTGCATATATATGAGTGCTTAAGAGTAGCAGTAATACGGCAAGTTTTCTGTTCATTATAATCGCTTCAATAGTAATACAAAATTTCCTCAGGATGAATGATCTATCACAATCACCCATTTCCCCTCTATTCTTTTCCAAAGCAGAGTGAATGCACCGCTCAGATCACCCTTCTTTCTGGTTAATTTCCACCCGCCCAGAAGAAATGCTGAGTCAGTACTTAAAAGCTCCAGTTTATGAATCGTAAATTCCAGCTTTCCCATCGCATCGGTGTCCGGGTAGCTCTTTTTGTAGTTTTTCAGGGTCTGCTCCCAACCGTAGGTCAAACCTTTTGACCCGACAAACAGAAGAGAGTCAGATTTATGATATGCATTCATGTATGCTTCAAGATCACCCCTGTTCCAGTCATCAGCACTTTTATAAAGAGCAGCCGTAATAAGTTCGTCATCAGTGGTTTGAGCAAATACCCCCTGCGCCGCCACGAGCAGGCAGCCAATTACTATTATCAGGATTTTCATTCTGCACTCAAATTTTTAATTTATAGGTCAAAAATAGGGGTAATCTGGCTAAGGGAAAAGGAAGTTCGGAATGGGTATTCAGAAATTGGTTGAAATATTGCAGTATGCAAAAAAAATGTCCGGCAGGTGTATCGGGTTCACATCCGCCGGACATATTGTGCAGGGGTTCTTAAAAAATCAGTTGATTAATTTTAACAGCCGCCTTTTACCTTTTTCACAGCACCGGTCTTTACCGGAGCAGCTTTGGCTGCCATAATCATCGTTTCAATTCTGGTGCATGCATCAGAACGAAATTCACCAAGCACCAGATCGCTCTGACGGATAATCTCAATATTCTCTCTGGCAAAGATAGAGTTTCTGAACTCTTCCATCCCGCCTTTTAATATATATAAATTTCTATATCCCATCAATGATGCCAACTGATACGCTTCCTTTTCAGTCTGTTCATCACCTGCAACCAGAACTTTTTTTGTAAAAGTGCTCCCCAGCAGAACGCTTCCTTCTTTGGCTGCTAAAGTTTTCAGATCAAGCAGCGCTGCACCGGGGAGCAATAAACTGTCCCGGTCATTCTGCATTTTAATCTGAAAGACCTGCATCGTGTGATCACCCTCAAGCAGCCGGAAGGCCAGTTCATCACTGTCCATTACCTTATATACTGCAGCGGGGTCAGCGGCCAGCACCGAAGCTTCTTCAAGCATCTGCTCATTTTTTTCAGGCAGCAGAGCAAGTACCAAAGTAACAGCAATAAGTATAGTTGCAAAAGCAAAGTGACGCCCTCCCTTAAATGAGTGTCCGTCTGCCTCAGTGCTTACCTTCTTTTCAATTTTTGTTGTGAAATAAAAAGCAGCAACCGCAACGGGGATTAAAATTATGATGAAAAGTCCGCGTGAAATACCAAGCGAATCATATACCCTGACCGCGCCAAGCGAAGATGATTCATAAAAATTTACCATGTAAGGGAAAAGCTCAGCAAAGAGAAAAACCCCGGCGAGTGCACCAAGTACAAATATCATGGCATCTTTTTTACCAATTGCCGCCGCGCATATACTTGTGCCGGGGCAATACCCTCCTATGATAAATCCGAACCCCATAATTACTCCGCCAGCTATTGCAGGGTAAAGCCAGGTTGGATTGATAAAAATAAACTCAGCATCAATTAAGCTGAACTGCTCAAGCAGAATAATCCCCACGGCCGCTGTAACTCCTGCGGTAAAAAACACGCGCAGCACGGTAAAGTCATATCCGTAAAACACACCGGCAAGCCGTTTGGATGATGAAAATCCGGCCTGTTCTAATATATATCCGAATGCAATACCTATGAGCAGTGCTGCAATCAGGTTAAATTCTTCTCCGATAAAATCAGGTACTAATGGTCCCATGGTATCCTCCTATATCCACAATTTTCTGAAAAAATAAGCGATAGCATATCCGCTCCCGAAAATCGCCATCATAGTAACAAATCCCGCAGTTGAAAGCACGGCCATTCCCGTTAGTGCTGCACCGCTTGTGCATCCGCGCGCCATCTGAGCGCCAAAGGAGAAAAGCAGCCCGCCCGCGAAGGCAAATATGAGGCGCATTCCGTTTTTTACACGTGGACCCCCTTCAGTTGTAAATTTAAGGCGGTCTGATATCAGACCGGAGATAAAAGCGCCAATGATCACACCGAACACTTCCAGCACCAGCCAGTCACGGAGCGGATTTCCGGCCCGTGATGAGTTAAACGCTGCGTAAAATCCGTTCTGCTGAGAGTGTTCAGGTGAAATAACATTAACCGTGTGTACCGTAACAGCTTTGATGGCACCGCTCGCACCAAGACCGCGTCCCGATATATAAAACGTGCCAATTAGCAGAACTCCGAGAAAAAATCCCGCCAGATAAGGATTCATATATTTGGTTTTCATGATAATGTTTCTTTCTCTGAAATCACTTCAGGTGATTCAGTTATAATTTCATTTATTACTTCTTTCTTCTCATCTGCTTCTAATTCTTCATAGCCGGTTATCATTGCTTTCAGATTTGAAGTCACAGTTTCCCCCGTTGTCATCAGATAAAGATGAGCGAGAAAGAAAGCAACCAGCAGAAACGCGCCAAACGTATGCAGGAGCGCAATAACTTCAAGTCCTGCTATATTTAAATGAGCTATTTTATTATAGTGGGGGTAGCGGTAATACAAATAGGCCAGCCCTGTGACAATCATCAGTGGTATGATAATCACCTTCAGACTTGCATAGACCAGCTTCTGAAGCGGATTCAGCTTGCTTAGCTTTGTCTTGCGGAATGGGTGCGGCGCATCTTCAAATATACCGAACACATAATAATGAAGCTGTGCTTTTATGTTTTGTCTTGTGGGTATATACTGCCTCCACTCCCCCGTGCTCAGATGCCAAAAGATAGTGAAGACCGTCAGTATCACCAGAATGATAGCAGCGGTACTGTGAATCGACACAGCGTACTCAAAGCCGAAGAATGATATACTGCCGTGAATTTCAAAACCTGTTACCATGAGCAGAATCATCAGCAGCGCCTGTGACCAGTGCCAGAAGCGCTCATAGGAGCGGTACACATATACCTTTTCTGTCCTTTTATTACTTTTCATTTCCCTGCTCCTCTTTTTTTACGTCATCTTCTTTACCGCCCTCTTTCTTCTTTTTCCATTTCATAAAGCGGGCAATTGCATGAGTGACTATACCAAGAGCAGTAAAAAATATTACTCCGGCTCCAAACATATCCACAGCGGGTGAGTAGTCTCTGCCTGGCAGATAGAAATCAGTGAGTGACGCTAATCTGCCGTTTTCGCGGGTATGGCAGTCATCGCAGGAAAGTGACTGTTCCTTAGTCGAAACCATGTGATTAAGCGGCCAGGTCATCTCTGTTTTAACAAAATCATACGACCCGCTGTAAGGCAGATTTAGCCGTTTCATCCCTTCCTCAGAGGCGCGGTTCCAGTCAAACTCTCTCCAAAAGCCGCCGTCTCCCTCAAAATTTGACACTGTTTTGGGCTGTATTAAATACATATATTCTTTATCATATATCTGTTTTGCGCGGTGAATTTTTACCGGAATTATCTTTGCGGCAGGATCTTCATAACTTCCGTAAAGCTGGTTAAGTTGAAGTGTTTCATCCGGATTCATGGTGTCACCAAGCAGGTAGTGAGAAGCTGTTCCGTTAAACCATATATATTCCGGCTCAACATTCTTCCCCCAGGTGAAGTTTCCTTTTAAGCTGGTATAGGATTCTTTTCCCAATGAATCAAACTCAGTAATGGGCTGACCGTCCTTAAGCTTTCCGGCTGTTGACCAGTCCCAGGTCATTTTTGTGGGATTAACCTTTGCATAAAGAGGTATATGACATGTCTGGCATGCGACTTTTTGCGTGTGTTCATTCAGAACTGAATTTTCGTGAGGCAGATTTGAGTGACAGGTTTCGCATTCTGACCGGTCTTTGTTCATAGATGAAAGCGAAAATACTTTTCCCTTCATCTGATGATTTTCGGCTGTGTGACAGTCAACGCAGTTCAGATCACTGCCATCCACGCCCATGTGAACATCAATATCGCGGGTGGTCGAGAACAATTCTGTTTCAAGATCACCGTGTTTAACATTGTTGCCGCCTCCACCAAGGAAGTGACAGGTTCCGCAATTTGTTCTCTGCGGTTTGCCAACACGCTGAGCAACAAACGCCAAATCAACAGAAGGGTCGGGCATTCCTGCTCCGCCGTTCTGTTTCATATATTCATTGCTGTTGTCGTGGCAGGCCAGACAGTCAACATTCGTAGGGTCGGTAAAATCGAAATTCGGGTCATCCCATCCGTATCCGATGTGGCACTTATTGCAGCTTGTTTCGTTGCCCGCAATTCCTATGCAAAAGTTGTTCAGGATGTTTTTCTTTCCTACACGTTTAATACCCTTGCCAGTTATATATTCGGTGCGTTCCCAGTTCCAGTGTGAGGTTTTCATTACTTCCGTATGACGTTCGTTGTGGCAGGTGATACAAGCCGCGGTAACATCCTGCGGGCGAGTGAAGTCCTTCTGTAACTGTGTGAACTTAGTGTGATCGGCAGCGGTTTTTTCTTTTTTAGCGTATTTTTCTTTCAATTCGGGGAGGTTATTCTGAAACTCATTTTTGCCGATCAGCAGGTTAAGTATCAGAAATGTTCCCAGTGCAAGTATCAGAACTGAAAGCAGTATCTTTTTCATTGTTCGTTATTCCGTTGTCTGCTTATGTATATATCAGATGTTTAGAAGTTCGGCGTAGTTTCCTGTAACAAGCATTTTTACTGATTTACAGTTACTGGAGAACTGATAAACGGGGCACTCGCGGCACTCACTGGTGCTGCAGACGTTCCCTTCGTGCTCATAGGTCCAGCATCCGCCGTTACCGTTTCCGGTAAAGGCCTTGCAGACGATTCGCTGTTCATCAGGACAGTTTTTAATCTTCCAGCAGGGTATCATTCCGTGAATGTGACGAATTCCGGCAATGCTTATCTTTTCCCCGTTGATTGCATCCCTAATGCACTGCACTCGTTCAATATCACTGTCCGAGTAAAGTCGCTGATTTCCGGAGGATTTTACGGGTCTTACCAACCCTTCCCTCTCATATAGTCTCAGGGTGTGTACGCTGACCCCCGTCATTCTGGCCGCCGTGCCTATCGAGTAAATCGGATCATTTTGAGTATGCATCATTTGTTTCTTTTTAAACCTATATTTATGGATAGCAACATTTATGCCATTTATAAGTCTCACTTTTGACTATCATTTCCTCATTTTTTGTGCATTTTCTCATTTTCGTGTTTCCCCGCCTGTTATTTTTATCATTATTCAGAAAAAAATTTTCAATAATGGCAACTTTTCTTCTTCCCGTTCATCTCTTAATTATGAGAGAGAAATGCAGAAAATGACTGAATTACTTACCTTTACTGTGCATTATAACAGGACCAAGAAGCGGATATTTAACTACGTCCTTAAGATGACCGGTAATAGAATGCTGACCGAAGATCTGGTACAGAGCGTTTATCTGAAGTTTTACGAAAACATTGATACCATCCGGAACCAGGCCTCGGTTGACTTCTGGCTTTTCCGCACTGCACGAAATGAGGTGTTCAACTGGTTCCGGCAAAAAAAGATCAAAACCGATCTGGATACCCCGATTGATACCGACAATCTGGAAATTTCAGGAGGAACTGACCCGGAGGCAGAGTACTCCTTGCAGGAGCTCGGCACCTTAGTCACCAAAGAACTGGAGAAGCTGCCTCCGGAGCAGCGGGAAGTTTTTGTGCTCAGAGAGTACGGAGGTCTGCACTACGAAGAAATAGCCGCCCTGCTTGAAATTGATCAGAACTTAGTTAAAAGCCGGCTTTTTAAGACACGTCAAAAGCTTATTAAAAAATTTTCAGGTTACTACAATAAGGTGTAATGATGGATAACAATTTGAATCTGACAGATATGATTAACTCATACTTTGACGGCGAGCTTTCAAAGAAGGATGAGCCGGCTCTTTTCTCTATGATGTCAGCAGATGAAGAGTCGCGGGACTATTTCAGAAATCTGCATCTGCTCCGCAGCGGTGTTGAACTTTCTGAAGAGGATTTCCCCGACTCACTTGACAATAAAATTCTGATGTCAGTTGCGGCTAAACCAGCCGCTCCGGTCAGGAATAATAGATATCAGCAGTGGATGTTTCCGGCAGCAGGTGCCTTTGCTATTGTGTTTGCCCTGATTGCATTCTTCCTTATGAACGAATTACAGTCATACCGGATGTCGCTTATACAGCTTGACGAAAAAATTAAAACACAAAATCAGACCATTGAGATGCTCTACAACAGTTTTCCGGTAGTCACCGTTAAACCGGTTATTAATAATTAAAAGGAGAAAACCATGAAATATATAATCACTCTTATCATGCTTTCAGGAATTGCCGCGGCGCAGGAGCTGCTTATATCAGTTAACCCGGTGGTCGATCTGGCCATGATTTCTGAATCACCCGACACCAATATATATACTGAAGCTGACGTGATGCCCATGCCTGAAGGTGGCATCGAAGCAATCATGAAAAACGTTGTTTATCCGAAGGATGCAGCAAAGGCAGGAAAAGAGGGTATTGTGTTTGTAAGTACCATTATCAGTGAAAAAGGTGTGCCCGGTGCGCTGACCGTTGAAAAAAGTGCAGATAAGCAGCTTGATGAAGCAGCAGTTGCGGCAATAAGAAAAACCAGATTCACGCCCGGTAAAATAGACGGGAAAAATGTCCGCGTTAAAATCACTATACCCGTTTCATTTAAATTGAGCAAGGAGAATAAGACCGTAAAAGATGAACCTCAAAAAGAAAGTAAAAGCGATATCCTGACCGAAGCAGATAAAATGCCGGAAATTGTCGGGGGGATGGAGTCACTCCTTAAAGCAGTCGTTTATCCGGAGTCTGCAAAAAGGGCGGGCATTCAGGGGAAAGTGTTTGTATCGGTAGTAATAGGTGAAAACGGTAAGATACACTCAACAGAATTAATGAAGGGCGCGCATCCCGATCTTGACGCGGCAGCACTCAACGCGGTAAACAAAATCAGCTTTATCCCGGGTGAACATCAGGGTAAAAAAGTAAAAGTAAAGCTTGTCATACCCGTTCAGTTCCGGCTGCAATAACTTCTTATGCAGATATGTTCCCCGCTGCACATAGTGAATGGGCAGCGGGTGCAATACTGATTTTGGAAGTATATATAATTTAAAGATTAAATATGATTTTGAAAGGGCTGCTCTCAGCACCCTGCACCACGAAACTTTCTCCGGCACCTTATTGTAGTCTTTTGCCTAATGTCAAGAATAAGCTGCGCGGATGGACTGATAACAGATTTACCTGTTTTCTGCTATCATCTTGTCCAGACTAAACTTTCCTGCCCCAAGAAATGCAATAAGAACAAAAACCGCCATCATTTCAAGCGGATATGAAAACTTCTCATCGGCTATAACATGTTTTAGTGTAGCAACCAGCATTGTTATAGCCAGCAGAGCAGAGACAGGGCGGGTAAACAGACCCAGCAGTAAAAAGAGCGCCCCGAAAGACTCAGTAAATGCTGCCATAAAGCCCCAGAATGCCAGGGCGAAATCAAGCCCCAGATTTGCCATGTTTGCACCCAGCTTTTCCCATCCGTCTGGATTAACAATCTTTCTGTACCCGTGAAACACGATAAAGGTGGCCCCAAGCCAGACCCGGGCAACTAACAACCCCCCGTCATAGAACAAGGGCTCTGGTGAAAGAATTTTCCTGATCATAAATTTTTCCTTTCTGTTGAAAAACTGAACAAACCAAAAAAAAGTGTTTATTAATTTAACAAATTGCCGCCGCTATTTGATGAGTTTTCTTACACAGGTTTCGGCAGAACAACCTGATATATATAACAAATTAAATAATATTTAGTTTCAGTTTGAAGTGATTTTTATTCTCTCTAAATTTGTAATGCAGAAATTTTTCTGCTGAAGAAGTCTTTCCGAACGCAAAGAGGACAGTTAGTTAACTGATTGTGAACCCGGAGAGTTGAATTATGACTTTAGTTGAATCCACCGTAACGGAACTGACGCTAAAATACGGTAAAGAAAGACGTCAGTTGCTCCCTATACTTCGCGGAGTCTATGAAAAATTCCATTACCTTTCTGATGAATCCATGGTTGAAGTTGCCCGTCAACTTGACATATCATCTGCTGAAGTATTCGGCAAAGCAACCTTTTATTCCTTCCTGAGCGGTTCGCCCCAGGGTGAATTTGTCATCCGCATCTGCAAAACCATCGTCTGCGACATGAAAAATAAAAAGCTGATTGTTGACACACTCGAAAACCTGCTTAAAATAAAAATGGGACAGACAACCCACAACAGAAAATTTTCTCTCTGCTATACAAACTGTCTCGGACTTTGTCACAAGGCGCCGGCAATGCTCATCAATAATGAGGCATATACTGACCTTACCCCCGACAAAGTTCGTCAGATAATAACCAGCTATAAGAACAGGTAGAGAGCAATAATTATGAAATTATCATTAAAAAAAGTTGACCTGATCCTCGGAAGTTATTCTAACGAGGAGTATAAAATCCTCTTCGAAATGCTTTCAAGAAACTCCGATGAAATTCTGAAAGATTTAATTGAATCCGGTCTTAAAGGCAGAGGCGGAGCCGGTTTCCCCACCGGTCTCAAATGGAAACTCTGCGCTGAAGCAGTATCGGATGATAAATATATTATCTGCAATGCTGACGAAGGTGAGCCGGGTACGTTTAAAGACCGCGAGATTCTTGATCGTGTGCCCAAGCGTGTTCTGGCCGGAATGGCACTTGCCGCCAAAGTTACCGGTGCGGCAAAAGGATATATTTATCTGAGAGCTGAATACAGCTTCTTAGTTAATAAACTGCAGAAGGAGCTTGAAGAATTTCACAAAATACTCAAGAGCAACAATATCAAATTTAATGTTGAAATCTTTATGGGATGCGGTGCGTATATATGCGGAGAAGAAACCGCGCTGCTGCAGAGTATGGAGGGAAAGCGGGGTGAGCCGCGAAACAAACCGCCATTCCCCACTACAACCGGTTATCTTGGCAAACCGACCGTTGTAAACAATGTCGAAACCCTTGTTTCGGCATTCATGGTATGCCGCATAGGTCCTGAGGAGTTTAAAAAACTCGGCATCCAGGGCTCAAGCGGCTCAAAACTTTTCTCTGTCTCAGGTGATACTCCCAAGCCCGGAATATATGACCTTGAGTTTGGTCTTTCACTTGCTGAGTTTGTTGATGAGTTTGGTGACGGCGATACTAAGGCAGTTCAGGTGGGCGGCGCCTCTGGTTTTTGTGTTCCCCGAAAGAAGTTTAACGAAACCACCATCGGCTACCGCGGCGGTCTTACCGGAGACTCTCTCCCGACCGGCGGCTCTATGATGCTGTTTAACAGTTCTCGCTCTATGTATAATATACTAAGGAATTATCTCGACTTTTTCGCGGAGGAGTCCTGTGGTCAGTGCACCCCATGCCGCATCGGATGCCAACAGTTAAAAAACGGTATCGAGGCAGTGAAGAAAGGTGAGAAAGACCCCGAATATCTTAATCAGCTTCTTAAACTCAGCGACACAATGAAGATAACTTCGAAATGCGGACTGGGGCAGTCCGTGGCAAACTCGTTTTCTTCTATTGTTACCAATTTCACTGAAGAAATGATTTATTAGGAGCTGCACTTTGGAAAACTATATAACACTTACAATTGATAACCGCGAAGTAACCGTTCCTGAGGGAACATCAATCCTTCAGGCGGCCCATAAAGCAAAAGTAAATATACCAACACTCTGTTATCATGAAGACTTATGCGTTGCGGGAAACTGCCGTATCTGCGTTGTAGAAGTTGAAGGGTCACGGACTTTAACTGCGTCATGCTCTACCCCTGCTTCAAACGGTATGGTGATTCACACTAGTTCGCCGGTTGTACGCAATGCGCGCAAGGATATTATTGCTCTTCTGGTTTCTGAACACAACACACAATGCACCACCTGTTATCGCAGTTTAAATTGCGAATTGCAAAGTCTTGCCGCTGAATATAATGTGGACAACACACGTTATCTGAGCGTCCTTAAACCAAACATTCAGGTTGACCGGTCTTCGTGGTCAATTGAAAAGGATGACAGCAAATGTGTCAGATGCCAGAGGTGTGTAAGGACCTGTTCTGAGCTGCAGCATGTAAATGCAATAACCGTTGCTCATAAAGGAAAAGATATGAAAATATCAACCTTTATGGATCTTCCTCTTAACGAAGTCGTCTGCGTCAACTGCGGTCAGTGCGTTATACACTGCCCGACTGGTGCATTAACTGAACGCAGATATTATGATGATATATGGGAAGCAATAGGTGATCCGAATAAACATGTTGTAATCAACACAGCTCCGAGTGTGCGAGTTGCACTCGGTGAAACACTCGACTATCCGCCGGGTCAGAGAGTTACCGGTAAGATGGTCGCAGCAATGAAGAAGCTCGGCTTTGATTCCGTCCTTGATACTGATTTCACCGCTGATCTCACAATAATGGAAGAGGGATCAGAGCTGCTTCTCCGGCTGAAGAAAGCGTTCCGAGATAAGGAAAATGTTGCACTCCCTATGATCAGTTCATGCTCCCCCGGCTGGGTGAAGTATATAGAGCATATGTATCCGGAACACCTTGATAATCTGTCAACCTGCAAGTCTCCACAGCAGATGTTCGGCACACTTGCAAAAACATATTATGCACACAAGATAGGTGTAAAGCCAGAGGATATTGTTTCGGTCTCGGTTATGCCCTGTGCCGCAAAAAAATACGAAGCCAACAGACCTGAGATGAAAGCAAGCGGATTTCAGGATATTGACGCGGGGCTTACAACGCGCGAGCTCGGCAGAATGATACGGCAGGCAGGTATTGATTTCGGGAAATTAGAAGATGAAAAGTTCGACAGCATGATGGGTGACTCTTCTGGTGCCGCGGTTCTCTTTGGTGCAACTGGAGGTGTTATGGAAGCTGCCCTGCGAACGGTTTATGAAATCGTAACCGGAAGACCCGTTCCCTTCAAGAACCTGAACATCATGGCCGCACGCGGTCTCGAAAAAATCAAAGAGACCTCAATCCTCTTAAAAGGGTGCAAACCGGAGTGGGACTTCCTGGAGGGAGTGGAACTTCGCGTTGCCGTGGCACACGGTCTCAAAAATGCCCGCACGATTATGGAGCAGATAAAGCGCAATGAATCGCCGTATCATTTTATTGAGATTATGGCTTGTCCCGGCGGTTGTATAGGGGGCGGCGGTCAGCCAATTCCAACCAATGATGCAATACGAAAAAAACGCATAGCTGCTATTTATGCAGAAGATGAGGGTAAGGAGATCAGGAAATCACATGAGAACCCTGAAATAGTTCAGATATACAAAGACTTCCTGCCCGAAGGTCCTTTAGGCAAGAAGTCACACAAACTGCTCCACACTCACTACACGAAGAGAAACCGTTACTGAGTGCTGAGTATCCTGGTAGATTTCCTTCATTGACTCAAAATCCTCCGCCCCCACCAGCGGAGGATTTTAATTTTAAACACTTCGCCTGTACTCTTATTCAACAATCATATTTGTGTAATCTGCAGAAGAAAACAATTTTTCCACAGATCTCGCAGATCTCCGCGGAATTCGTCGAAGTCATCTGCGTTATCCGGGGGAAAAAAAATTTCCCGCTGACTACGCAGATCTCCGCAGAAAACAAAATCACCACAAATGAGAGTGCTAAAATAATTGTAAATTGTACAATGTAAATTGTACAATGATTACTTCAGTCCGGTCAACTGACTGAGCTGTATATAAAAACTTCTTGCGGCTGCGTTTTGCGGATCAATCTGAATGCACCGCTTTACTGCATCAATTGCATCCTGATTTCTGCCGTTATAGTAATATGCACCCGCAAGATTATACCACACCTGCGGATCCTGCGTATTAAACTCAAGCGCTCCGCTCAGATAGTCAATCGCCCGCTTATATACTCCCTGCTGCAAATAAATTGCCCCCATCCATTTGTAGGAATACTCAGTTGGTCCGAGTTTGTGAATCGGCACCAGATATCTCATTGCGTCATCAAACCTCCCCGCCTCAATGAACATCTTGGCCGCCTGCTCGTAATTGGATTTATTCTGCGGTCTGTCCTGAATCAGTGTCCTTATTTCTTTCTCAGCCGAATATATGTCACCCTGATGTAAATAATACTCCGCCATCCGGTAATGCGCGTCTTCCCACAGCATAATACGATCAACCACTTCAGCCGCCAGGGAGTCCACACGGTTTTTCCTTACAAAACTCTTTATCAGTAGATTCGGCTGCCCACGAGGCACAAACGGGTAACCTCCCAGAAGTATCCGAAGCCGCATATCCGCTATTACCGAATCAAGCCGGGTGAACGGAAAGTCCTCAGCAAGTAGTCTGTCCACCGCTGCTTCAATATCAGCCGGCGGAACTTCCTTCCCCGGCAGTAAATGATGCTCTTTCATTTTTTCAAAGAAAAGCTCAGCAAGGTAACTATACCCTTTTATATTGGGATGAAGATGATCGGTCATCAAATCAGCACCAATGATACCGACCTCTGCTATCCGGTTCAGCGCGGCTTCGGCATCAATAAAATGTGTATTGTATCTTTGTGCTGTCTCACGGATTATCTGATTCATATCAGATGAAGCTCTGAACCGGAGCGGGTCAAGATCACGCGCCCTGCTGAAGAGTCTTAGCGCCCCGGATGTATCGCCTTTACTCAGCGCTTCGTTTGCCTTTAGATATATACGTCCGGCGCTTTTTTCATCAGAAGCATCACCGGCCACAAATGGGGGCAGGTCTTTTAAATTTGACGCAACCGTGCTTAGAATAACCGGAATGTTTTTCTCCTCAAACAGCCCTGCTATCTCTTCCAGATTTCCACGGAACTGTACTTTTCCGCTCTCATAAACCGGTGAGCCGTATTCAATCAGACTTTCCCCGATCATTCTTGCCATAAGGGTTTCGTTTGATGTCTCCCCGCCGTCATCACCAAGCGAAGCCGCCGCTGACCATATTCCCTTTATTGAGTTTTGCAGCAACTGTACAATTTTATAGTCCTGCAGTGAAAGCATGGTATTTATGAACCAGCGGTTTGCACCAAGACTTTGCGTTGACCCCGCTCCCAGGGCACCGTAAAACTCATTATGCCCAGTATATATAAGAACCAGATCAGGGTCAAGCTCTGCCGCGGCTTTTGCAAAATCGAGTATCGTATAACTTGATATTGCTGACACACCAAGATTTATCACTTCCACATGATGATTGATATACAGCTTATGCAGTTTTCTTCTTATATATCTGGGGAAACTTGCATTCGCAGTATAAGGCCAGCCGGCGGCACTGCTTTCACCAAGAACAAAAATTCTGAAAGTATCTGGCTTCTTTTCACGGTAAAATCCGTCAGGGATGGTTCCGGGAGGAGATTCCAGGTTTACAAAGTATTTATGCGTGATTTCCGGATTAAGGAACAGCATTCCGGGATATACCTCAGAAAGCTCTGAGAACACCTCATACTCTCTGCCATAATTGAACACCCGCAACCCAATTTCAAGAATTATAATAAAAACAATCGGGAGCGAAAACCCTACCGCGTAAAACCACCAGGGAAATTTCTTCTTTTCCTGGTGCTGAGATGGCGCTGAATGAGTGGGCTTTTCTTCTTTTTGCTGTTTCTTTTTTTTCATTTCACAAGAAATACTTTTGCAACATCAATCAAAAGAGAGGGCTGATTAATCAGAGCGGTGGTGAAAAGATTTCCCAGTGATCTTTTTTCATAAGGCACTTTGTTAAAAGAATGTGCAATGGCATTAAACTTTTCATCCTTAAAGTTATATATACCCTCTTTAATCCGGTTAAATGTTTCATGCCTCCTTCCAAGGCGGTCATGCCAGCGTTTTTCATATTCGTGTATATGGTTCAGGTTCCCCTTCTTTATTGCTTCCCCCGCGGTAATGCCCGCCAATTTGCCTCCAATCATTCCGCTTGCTATTCCCCCACCGCTTAACGGGTTAACCTGTCGCGCTGCATCACCAACAAGCATAATTCCTTTTCCTGTTATTTTATCAAGCGTTGGCGAACAGGGGACACCTCCTGCTATGCAGGTCAACACTGAGGCGTTAGGGTAATGCTGCTCCATGAAAGTATTGAGGAATGATTGCGCTGATCTCTTTTTACCTATCGCTCCGCTTACTCCCAGCCCCACATTTGCAATACCTTCTCCCTTCGGAAATACCCAGAAGTATCCGCTAGGCGCTACATTCTCACCAAAATAAAAGTAACAGGTATCCGTATTAAGCTTCACTCCGCTTACAGTTGCCTGAGTACAGCACTCCATATCACGGAAGTCAATGTGTGTCTTTAGTCCCGCCCATCTTCCTACACGGCTTTCAACGCCGTCTGCGGCGATTACGATTTTTGCACGCACTTCTTTATCTGCCCCTCGGAACTGATACTTCACCCCTTTCACGGTATCATCTTCTATAATAAGTCCGTTTACATAGGCGCGGGTTATATATTCAGCACCCGCGGCAGCGGCAGACTTCGCAAGCTCATAATCAAAGATTCTCCGCTCAAGTATATATCCCTCACCGGGGAGCTCAATAACCGCTTCTGTCCCGTCAGGGGCTATCATCGCAAACTTGCTAATGCGGGCTGTTATCCACTTTTCATCAGGAGTTATAAATTCCGCCACTCCTTCTTTGCTGATCGCTTCTCCGCAGCGTACGGGGTAGCCCACATCACGGTCTTTTTCCAATACTAAAACACTTACTCCCTGTTCTGCCGCGAAACGGGCCGCCATTGAACCTGCCGGACCGGCCCCTACTACCACAATATCATATTCCTGTTTCATGCGATTACTTTACCGGCACTCCGTTTTTGTTCAGTTTAATCACCTCAATCGGGCAGCTCCAGATACACTTGGCGCAGTTGGTGCAGCGGGGGTCTATTATATATATCTCCGCTTCCTTCAGCTCAATAGCATCTTCAGGACAGACACCCACACAGCATCCGCAGAAGTCACATTTATCCGGCAGTATTTCTATCAGCAGCTTGCCGTTTTTTGCCTGCCTGTATTGTATTTCACTCATCGTTCTCTATGAAAATAATTCCTTAATATCTTCAGCAGTAAGATTTTTAAACCCGCTTCCCTCCAGAGAAAGGACACTTTCGGCAAGGCGGCGTTTATCTTCCTGCAGTTTTATAATCTTTTCCTCAACCGTATTACGCGTTATCAGCCGATAAACAAAGACCTTTTTATTCTGCCCGATGCGGTGCGCGCGGTCAGTTGCCTGTGACTCAGCAGCCGGATTCCACCAGGGGTCATAATGAATAACATAATCAGCAGCAGTAAGATTCAATCCAAATCCTCCGGCTTTAAGACTGATAAAAAACAGTTTTACCTCAGGATTGGTCTGAAATTTTTCAACTTCTTCTTCCCGGTTCATCGTCTGACCGGTCAGGAATGCATACTGTATTCCCATCTTTTCAGCAGAATGCCGCAATATTTCCAGCATTTTTGTAAACTGCGAAAATACCAATATTTTATGATTCTCTTTGGTCACTGAATCTGCCAGAAGCCGGAACTCATCGAATTTTCCAGATTTATTCACTTCTTTCTGCTTCAGCAGACGGGGGTGATTGGCTATCTGCCTCAGCCGCAGCAGCCCCTCCAGGATTTTTATACGCGACTTATTCAGACCCTTCTTATTTATTTCACTCAGAATATCCAGTTTTATGGTATCACGCCAGTACTCATAAAATTTCCTTTGTTCTTCTTCCATTTCACAGTAATGGATGATTTCGGTTTTCTCCGGAAGCTCCGGTGCAACCAGTTCCTTGGTCCTTCGGAGTATAAACGGAAACGTTATCTTTCTTAGTGCTGCAAGTGTATCCTTATCTTCATGTTTCTGAATCGGAGTTATATATAACTGCTTAAAGGTATTCAGACTTGAAAGCAACCCCGGATTGGTAAAATGAAACTGAGACCAGAGCTCTGCCAGATTATTCTCGACCGGAGTTCCTGTCACGCAAATTCTGCTTTCACCATGCAGAGTATATGCTGCTTTTGCTGTTTTTGAAAGCGGATTTTTTATCTTCTGCGATTCATCAAGGATGATAAAATTAAATCTGATTGCCCTTAGCAGTTCCGCGTCATTCAGCATGATGCCATAAGTAGTAATCAGAATATCATAATCCATTTTACCGAGACGGTCAGTTTCCTTTCGCTCCCCGCCATGATAGCGGAAGAAACACAGCTCCGATGTGAACTTCTCCGATTCATTAATCCAGTTAAATATCAGCGAGGTTGGCGCTACAATAAGTGAAGGGGCCTTTACCCCATTCCGCTTTTCATGAAGCAGCATCATTAGTATCTGTAGAGTTTTACCAAGGCCCATATCATCGGCAAGGATGCCACCAAATGAAAACTCCTTCAGAAAATGCAGCCAGGAGTATCCGGCTTTCTGATACTCGCGCACTGTGGCATTAACATCCTCCGGAATTTCTTTTGTCTGAATTCCTCTGAAATCCTTAAGCCGTTCAAGACGTGATCTATATATCTCATCTTCATCAACGGATTCAGCTTCTTCGGCAATTTCACTCACCAGAAGCGCCTGTGCGTGTGAATAGAGCAGCCCTTCGTCTGACTGGCTGCTCATCGGCAGCACACGCATAAACTTTCGCACCCAGCTTTCAGGCAGCACACCGAGCGAACCGTCATCAAGTCGTATATACTGTTTCCCCTGCTTTACCGAATCAACCAGATCTTTCAGTCTCAATGTGTGTTCTCCGAACTTCACTGAGCCGCGCAGATCAAACCAGTCGGTACCGGAACGGATTGTGAGTACAAGCCGGGGGCGCTGTTCCTTTACGATAAGATTCTTCAGTTCTTTCTCCCCGTATATCTCAAACCCGTCCCCCTTCAGTTCATCAAGCTTTCGGTGAAGAAAAAGAACAGGATCATGAGTCGGGAGAAAAACACCCGACTGGGTTTCTTTCAATGGATATTCTGAGAGAAGATCATAGGCCTCTCTTTCAAACTGCTTATTCCGGTTTATTACCGTGTAACCTTCATGATTCCTGATCACTTCACGTATTTTGACCGGATCATGCTGCACAAGAGCATCATCATAGGAGAATACCAGCTTAAGAGTGAGTGACATATCATTTTCGCCAAGAAGCACCCCCCGCTTTAGAACTTCCGGCTCCTTTATCCGCCTGAAATTAACTCCTTCAATGTCTATATACTGAATCAGTCCGGGTATCAGTGTGTCTTCAGCGAACAGGCGGAGTGAATCCGGAATGGCCACTTTGCTTCCCTGTCCTCTGAAGTATCTGTACTGCTGATTGGTCAGATTGGGGATGGTTATTATGGTTCCTTTATACAGAACCACCATCGGGTTAAGCATCAGGCGGTTAACGTTTTCCAGTGAGTCAATTTCACCGTTGCCGGAAAACGCCAGACGTAATATATATTCATTCTCCTTTTGTTCTGTTTTTATCACTGCCTGAAGGGTTATTCCT
Organism: Ignavibacteriaceae bacterium; assembly: GCA_020848375.1. Taxonomy (GTDB): domain Bacteria; phylum Bacteroidota; class Ignavibacteria; order Ignavibacteriales; family Ignavibacteriaceae; genus H2-BAC3. The sequence continues at coordinate 6,078 of JADLAF010000086.1, read as the reverse complement.
GACCGTATAACCGGTTCTGGCGCGGAGTGTATATCTTTTCTCCAGTAGAGCCGGTTTTCAGCAAGAATTCGCCGCATCATTTCAGGAAAGAGCATAAGATGTTCCTGCCCTTCAGCCGATGAAGGTGCATTATCATATTCAAAAAACTTCTGACCGAGATCAAAAGTACTGCCTCTCATCAGAAAAAAGTTATACAGCATTTCATCTTCAAAACTGAGCGGACTGCGGGCTGATATATCTTTTGCTGTAACTTTTCCCTTAAAGACCGGTTCCAGACCATCAGCAAAAACCGCCTTCTCAAGAGTAAGGGAGACTCCGCTGAGTTTTGAATTAAGCACAAACACCAGGTGTTGTCTGGACTCATGCTTTTTCTCCCTGAAGTCATAACCGGGGGGTAAAATGCTCATCAGCTTTTCTTTAATCCGGTTATCGGCCTCCGCCTTAATTCTTTCTTCCCGCTCCTTTGCTTCCTGTCTTGCTTTTTTTACGGCCTCTGATTCCTGCCTGCTCTTCTTTGGTTTAAGCTGCTTTGGCGGAGGTTCGTATTCTCTTATTGCCGGCTTTTTCTTTTCCTGATCAAACGGTGTAACAAGTTTTAACTCACGGGGCTTCGGCTGAAACATACGGGGATAATCCTTCAACACCTCTGCCATTGTTGAAACCGAATTATCAAAATAATGAAACTGATTTAAGAGAAGGATTCCCGCAGCTATGTGTTTGCAAAAACTACCGGGAACACTCCTGCCGCAGGTACATTGCTCCTGAATAAAAGAAGCAGGTTTATCAATACGGAGTACCGCTTCTTCGGTAAGTTCATCCCATACTGTATAATACAATGCTTCATTTTCTATATTCTGCACGGCTATTTTTCCGCCGACAAGAAAAAGCATCGCCTGATAACGTGTTTTTGAAGTAAAGTAATCCTTAAAGTGTGAAGGGTATATCATGCTCTTAGGAGAAAGGGTTATCTTGCGTTAAAAGTAAACTCTTTATCAATCCGCAGTTTTTCCTGCGTCAGTTCCCAGATTTCTTTATAGAACTCTTCTGCCGCCAGTTTATCAGCGGCATCACTCATCTTTGCCTGAAGTCCGGTTATCATTTCATCCAATTGAAGTAATTTAAATTTCCTGATAGTGTCAAAGGCACGGCGAAGCAGAATTTCAGCTCTCATCATTCGGTCTTCCTCCTGCCAGCCCTTTACATCAGCATTCCACCGCTCGGAAATGGTGTACTGATCAACGGTGAGTGTATAAAGATACTCACGCAGCTCTTCTTCTTCTATTTTTGCGTTAACTGACTGAAAGGTGATATCGTTATTGTCATCATACTCGGTATATACAATCACTGCAAGCTTTTTGTGCAGTGGATTCGAAAAATCCTCCGGATGAATGTTTTCAGCTATTACACTTGTAGTATTTAAGTCCCCTTCATAAAGAAGTTTAATCAGTTCCTGCTCTGCTATATCGCGCGGTTTGCTGACCGATGGTGTGAAAAGTGTTTTATTCACAGCCGGAGTTTCTCTTCTCTGCTCCTCCCGCCGGTAGTTTTCATCACGCCGTTCTGATTTCTGATGATCCTTAACTAAGTTTTTTAATTCATCATCAAGCACGGACTCCTTCAGCCCTGAGCGCTTTGCTAGATCCTGCAGCAGCAGTGAGCGTTTGAGTATGTCCCCCATTCGGGCAAGCGGACGGAGCATATCGCGGATTGCTTCGCTGGTTTTACCGGGATCATCAAAGGCACCCTCAAGTTTTTTGGTCCTGTACTGAAACTCTAAAAACGGAACCGCCTTCTTCACCCGGTCTTCAAACTTTTCACGCCCGTTTTTTTGTATATATGAGTCCGGATCCTCCCCCTTGTCTAACTCTACAATCATGATGTCAAAATCCATCTTCAGCAGAATCTCAATACTTCTCATAGCTGCCCTCACTCCGGCACTGTCTGCGTCAAAAATCAGATTCACCCGTTTGGTATATCTGCTGAGAAGCATCACCTGGTCATCAGTAAGCGAAGTGCCAGATACAGCCACCACATTTTTAACTCCGTGCTGATAGAGGGAAATGAGGTCCATATATCCCTCTACAATGATAGCTGAGTCCAGGTTGCGGATATCATCCTTGGTGAAATTAATGCCGTAGAGAATCTTTCCCTTTGAGTAAATCATGGATTCAGGGGAATTGACATACTTGGCTATATCATCCCGCTTTTCAAGAATTCTCCCCGCAAAAGCAGCTATTCTGCCGCCGGGAGCAAAGATGGGATATATAAGACGCCCGGCAAAGCGGTCATAGGTGCCCCGTTCATTTTCCCCTATCACGCCGAGAGAAAGAGCTTTTTGTATATCCAGATTCTGCGCTTTCATCCAGTGATACAGTTCCGTCCTTCCGCTGAGAGCATACCCCAGCCCGAAGGTGTTAATGGTCTGCTGCTTTATTCCACGGCTCTGCAGATAGTCCCTTGCAATCCGTGCGTCAGGATGTTTCATCAGTAGATCATAAAAGTATCGCCCGATAGCACTGTTAAGTTCATACAGTTCATCACGCTCACTCAGCTTGGTTTTGTCGCCGGTGTTTTCATATTCAAGTTTAATACCCAGCCGGTCGGCTAACTCACGTACCGCATCACCAAAGGAAACTTTTTTATACTCGACCAGAAAGGTGAAAACATCACCTCCTTTACCACAGCCAAAACATTTATAGATTTGTTTTTCGGGGTTAACATTAAAAGACGGAGTCTTTTCATTATGAAACGGACAAAGCCCTTGATAGTTTTTCCCCCGTTTTTTAAGCCGTACCACCGTTTCAATAATATCAACTATGTTGGTTCTATTGCGAATTTCCTCAATGGTATGGTTTGAAACGTACATCAGAGCCCTCCCTCGCCGCAAATGCAGCAAAAAGGAGTGGCACTGGTCTTAACTCGGTAGCCGGAGGCGATAAATTTTCTGGTTATATTTCTTGTCAGCATTTTTAATTTTTGTGTATTCCGGGACGCGGGTTTTTCGATATCCCGGTGTGAAAATTAACCATTATTATAGTAACAATCAGGCATTTAGAGTAAAGACTTTTGGTAAAAAAAACGGTTCTCCTGCTTCTCCCCGCTTGCGGCTTTTCTGACGCAGGGTTCCGCTTTATGAAGCAGGCGGTTACCGAAAAAGGATTCTCTCTGGCTATCGCGTCCTCCTCTACTTCCCTGATCACAGGTCAAAATGGTACCAAGGTGCAGCCCGAAATACCCCTCTATCAGGTTCACGCGTCAAATTTTGCCGCCCTTCTGATCACCGGCGGGGAGGGGTGGCTTAAAACTGACATCGGAAGCGGATACTCGAAGATCGTCAATGCCTTTTATTCGTCTAAAAAGCTGATTGGGGCGGTTTGTTCCGGTCCTGTGGTGCTGGCTAAAAGCGGAATTCTGACCGGTCTGGCAGCAGTCTGCAATCCTCTTTATAAACAGGAACTAATTAAGGCCGGCGCAAATTTTACTGATAAAGAATACGTCATAAGCGGAAGGACTATAACCGGGCGGGATTCCGCCGCGCTCCCCTCATTCGCGATGAACTATTTAAATCTTCTTAAAACAAATTGATTATGAATACCAAAAATATATCAGAGTTAAAAAAATATTGTGCCTCACTCACCCGCTACTCCCGATATAAAACGCGCGAGGTAAAGCTTGGTGATCTCCCCCTCGGCGGCTCAAACCCGATCCGAATTCAGTCTATGACCACAACCGATACGATGAATACCATCGCAACAGTTGAGCAAACCATCCGCATGGTGCATGCCGGGTGTGAATACGTGCGCATTACTGCACCCAGCATGAACGAAGCACAGAATCTGGCTGAAATAAAAAAAGAACTCCGCAAAAGAGGATACAATGTTCCTCTGATAGCTGACATCCACTTCACTCCGAATGCAGCGGAACTTGCCGCGCGTATTGTTGAAAAGGTGCGCGTTAACCCCGGCAACTATGTTGACAAAAAGAAATTTGAACTGATTGAATATACCGATGCAGAGTATGAAGAAGAGATTGACCGCATCAGAGAAAAATTCACTCCGCTAATAAAAATCTGTAAGGAATACGGCACGGCAATGCGCATCGGCACCAACCATGGTTCCCTTTCAGACCGCATTATGAGCCGCTATGGTGATACACCGCTCGGCATGGTTGAGTCTGCGCTTGAGTTCCTGCGCATCTGCCGTGATAATGATTATCATCAGATTGTTCTTTCTATGAAGGCGAGCAACACACAGGTGATGGTGCAGGCATACCGTCTGCTTGTTCAGAAGATGGAAGAAGAAGGAATGAATTATCCGCTTCACCTCGGCGTAACAGAAGCCGGTGACGGTGAGGATGGACGCATTAAATCAGCCGTTGGCATCGGTGCACTGCTTGAAGACGGCATTGGTGATACCATCCGTGTTTCCCTTACTGAGGAGCCCGAGTTTGAAGCTCCTGTTGCTATTTCACTTGCGGCACGATATACTGAAAGAACCAGCCATCCTGCCATAAAAGAAGTAAAGGTAAATCCGATTGATCCCTTTGTATATACAAGAAGATCATCAGATGAAATGATGGGCATTGGCGGCACAAACGTTCCCCGTGTTGTTGCTGATCTCTCGGCTGTTTCTGTAGCCGCACCCAATGACCTGAACCAGATCGGATACTATTATGATGAGCCGACTGATAAATGGAACATGCTCGACTCCGCCCCTGACTTTATTTATATGGGCAAAAACAAACTCCCCTTTGATATACCAAACGGACTCCGCGCCATCTACGATGCAAAGTTTTGGATGGAGCAGAACCTCTTTGGCAAAGGGCATCCCTATTATACTTTTGCTGAATATATATCAGACCGCGAAAATGCTCCCCTCTTCAGTTTTGTTGAAATGAATATCCATGATCTGACTGAGAATAATCTTAAACTCCTTAAACAGGAAACCAGCATTATTCCGGTTTTTGTTACAGATAACCCTCACGGAATGGCTGAGCAGCGGAGAATGTTTGTTGATTTCATGAATCTGGGCATCAACGCTCCGGTTATCGTGCGGCGCGGATATGAGGTCGATGATGAAACCTTCCGCATCCATTCCTCTACTGATACCGGTGCCCTGCTGATTGACGGACTGGGTGACGGAATCTGGCTCAACTGCGCCGGCCTCAGCCCGAAGGATATTAACCGGATCACCTTCGGCATCCTTCAGGCAGCGCGGGTGCGGATCTCCAAAACCGAGTACATTGCCTGCCCCTCCTGCGGCCGGACCTTATTCGACCTGGTCGAAACCACCGACCGGATCCGCAAAAGGACTGAACACCTTAAGGGGGTAAAAATAGCCATTATGGGGTGCATTGTGAATGGCCCCGGGGAGATGGCTGATGCTGACTATGGCTACGTGGGCTCTGGTCCCGGAAAAATTACCCTCTACAGGGGTAAAAATATCGTGAAGCGCAATGTGAATACCGAAAATGCCGTGGATGAGCTAATAGAGCTGATCCAGGAGGACGGAAACTGGGTAGAAAGCAAAATAATTTCCGGCTGATTCTTGAAAAAGTCATGTTTTTTAGTTAACTTGCTTTTTAGTGAAAACGAAAAATAATTTAAGGTTGCTGATTACGTATTTGTCTGCACGCAGAAGTTTTAGGTTTTAAATGAAAATGCACTCTGATGTTCAGGGTGCATTTTTTTTTCAATTATGACAGTCAAGGATATAGTTAAGTTTTTAGATGAATGGGCGCCACCCGGCGCGTCCTGGGAAAGGGACAACACCGGTCTTCAGGCCGGGTCTCTTAAGCAAGAGGTTACAAACATCATGGTTTCCCTTGATTGTACCCTCCCCGTCCTGGAAGAGGCCATTCACCGAAAGTGCAATCTCATTATTTCGCACCACCCGTTGCTTTTCAGTCCACTGAAAAAAATAAATACCGACTCAAACGAAATCTCCAAAATCCTCTCCTTTGCCCTCAAAAACGACCTTACTCTTTTAGCTTATCACACAAATCTTGATTTTACCCTCGGCGGAGTAAATACCGCCCTGGCAGACCTGCTCGAGCTTAAGAATACCTGTTTCCTGGAAC
>JADLAF010000085.1 GCA_020848375.1 Ignavibacteriaceae bacterium | reverse complement strand
TTTCACTTTCCCCTTGCGAAACCGATTAGTTGCGCTTATATTTGCAACTGATTAGTTTCAGATTACACAGGAACACGTTATGAGAAGAGATGTATTTCACGCGGTGGCTGACCCAACCAGACGGGCTATCATTACACTCATTGCCCAAAAGGCAATGACTCCAAATGCCATAGCCGAACATTTTGAGACTTCGCGGCAGGCCGTTTCAAAGCATCTGCGCATTCTTTCTGAGTGCATGCTGCTGAAACAGAAACAGCAAGGACGCGAAATTTATTATCAGCTCGAAGTTAAAAAAATGCGCGAGATTGTCCATTGGCTCGACCAGTTCAGAGCCCTCTGGGAAAAGCGCTTTAATCAGTTAGACACAGTTTTAACCACAATGAAAAATAAAAAATCATGAGAAACAGTCTTTTGTTTGATTTCACCTTTGACAAAGCAGCAAACCGGATATATATCACCCGCGAGTTTGATGCTCCCCAGCAGCTCGTGTGGGATGCTTTTACCAAAGCGGAAATACTCAATCAATGGTGGGCACCGCAGCCATGGTATGTCCAGACCAGGTACTTAAACTTCACACCGGGAGGCCGTTGGTTCTACGCTATGTGCGGACCCGAAGGAGAAAAACACTGGTGTGTGCAGGATTATATATCCATCACCCCGATATCAAATATCAAATTTACCGATGCATTTACTGATGAGAACGAAATCTTCAACCCGGACTTCTCCTGCTTTGAATGGAATCTGGATTTTGCTTCAGCCGCGGATGTAACAACCGTAAGTATAACCATCCAGCACAAAACCCTTTCTGATCTTGAAAAGATACTTGAAATGGGCTTTAGGGAGGGCTTTACCATGACGCTGAATTATCTTGAAGAACTATTAAAAAACCTTAGAAAAGGAATTAAATGATGAACAAAGTTGAAATCACCATCCAAACAGAAGTAAACGCCCCAATCGAAAGAGTATGGGAGCGTTACACCAAACCGGAACACATCATCAACTGGAACTTTGCCTCCGATGACTGGTGCTGTCCCAGAGCAGAGAATGACCTCCGCCACGGCGGTAAAATGAACTGGCGCATGGAAGCAAAAGACGGCAGTTTCGGTTTTGATTTCGAGGCAGTTTACGATGAAGTAATTCTCCACAATAAAATCGCCTACACTATGCTTGATGGCAGAAAAGCAGTAACCAATTTTTCTGATGAAGGCGGCAAGACCAGCATTACCACAGTTTTTGATGCTGAGACCATGAACTCAGTTGAGCTGCAGCAGCAGGGGTGGCAGGCGATACTGAATAATTTTAAGAAGCACGCAGAGGGGTAATATACATTCCTTAAACTTTCCCGAGAGGATTGTAATTGATCTTAATGCGATTTCCCTATGCATCCCTGGGACGATGCAAATGCACAAACCAGTATGAGTTGAAAATTCGCTGGAGCATTTGCATCGTCTCTACCAAATTTTCAACAGCCTTCGGTAAAGACGATGCAATCGCTAAACTAGCCATATATATCTCACAAAACTTCTGCGATTGCATCGTCTCCTCGCGACTATGAGAAAAGATCTTGCTGCGTTTTCCAATTACTTCACAAAGATGAAGGTCATTGATGCTTCCAAATAACGCCGAAGGCGTGACATTATCATTCGTTAACAACACATGATCTTCATTAATATCACCCCTTTCAATGTCATCCCGCCGTGATTTTAATTTGCTTATATCTGACTTACTACAAAAATTTCATCCCTTCAGGATTTTTAATCCCTGAGGGATTATATATTGGTAGAAATTAAATATCATGCAGCCAACCAATTCCCCGGAAATCGTATCTTCCCCCTACCTCACCAGCAGCATCTTTCTTGCTGAGGTAGCTCCCCAGGGACCGGTCAGGCGGCAGAGATAGAGCCCTGAGGCCAGACCCGCTGCATCAAACTGCACTGAGTGTGTACCCTGCTGATACTCCCCCACCGCAGCGGTGGCTGCTTCCCGTCCTAGTGCATCGTATATTGTGAGTGATATATTACCTGCTTCGGGAAGGGTAAAGCTGATCCGCGTTGAGGGGTTAAACGGGTTTGGAAAATTCTGATGAAGCTCAAACCCCTGTGGTGTACTTTCTCCATTGTTATACCCTTCGTCTGCCCTTGTGATAGCAAAAACTTCAATCTCATAGAGGGAGTACCCCCATTCGGTTGCGCGCCTGATCAGAAGCAACCGAAGATATTTTGCTGTTGTACTTACTGCAATATCTTCTGTTCCTCCGGTACCGTTATTGGTGTAGCGGAGCGTTGTCCAGTTAACTGAGTCCATACTGCTTTGCACGTAATACTCTTTTCCATATGCGGCTTCCCAGGTCAGACGAACCAGATTAAAACTTACCTCACTTCCGAAACTGATTATAATGTGCTGAGGATCAGAAAACGCCGATGACCATCTTGAACCATAGCTACCGTCAACCGCGCGGTGCCCTTCAAGTCCGGGTGCTTCAACTGATGAAACGTAAACGGTTTTCTTTAACGCATAATTTTGAGGCGGTTGCGGATATACTTTGAAATTTTTCTGTTTAACATTATTATCCGCATATATCTCACTCACTGCACCATCTGGATTAACCTTTGCCTCAACAGTAAACTCTCCCGGTGCACCTGCCTCCCAGAAGAAGCTGCTTCCTTCCGGTGTGTCTCCATTCAACAAAATCATACCACCGCCGGGTATGCTTGCACTGAAGCTAAGTGATCTGCTCACAGGCACTCCGTTAACAATAAAATCAACCCGGTGAACTGCTCCCGCCGGAGAAGCACCGCTCCCCCGGTTCACAACTGTTGCAGCGAACTGTACCTTCTGCCCGGGATGCGGATAACGAGGTATGCTGTATATACTTGCTATCTGCAAATCCGGCTTCAGCTCTGCCTGTGTGAGGGTGAATGCCGCTTCGAGAGGCAAATTATCTGATGAGTTCCCCGCACGTAATATATATTCCCCCGTCTCAATGGCATATACTCCGGCTGTCTCATTAAAGCAATAAAGATCATCCGGCTGAAGTTCAAAAGTGACTGTTTCGGTTCCGCCCGCGGGTATATACACTTTTTTGAAAGCAATAAGTGATTTCATATCCCTGTAAACTGAGCTCACCGGCCTGCTTAGATAGATCTGCACGGTTTCTGTTCCTTCGTGGCTGCTCATGTTTGATACCGTTAACTGCGCCTTCACTCTTTTTCCTGCCTCTACAGTAGGAGTAAGGATGGTGAAATCTGAAAACGCAAACGAAGAGTAGCTCAGCCCAAAGCCAAACGCAAAGCGCGGTATATACTGCATCTGATCAAACCAGCGGTAGCCGCAGCCAAAATCATTCCTGAAATCAAAATCGGTTATCAAAGCACCAAGCTGTGCGTCATTTTTCGGAATCGTCACCGGAAGCTTGCCTGAGGGATTATACTCGCCAAACAGCACCTTTGCAATAGCATTCCCTCCTTCCTGCCCCGGATAAAATGCCTGCATCAATCCTTTAACATTTTCTATATATGCATCAGCAGAGGTTATTCCTCCGCTCACTAAGATCACTACGATATTTGGGTTCACCGCAGCAAGTGCGTTAATCATCTGCTTCTGCTGGCCGGGCAGTTCGATGGAACCGTTGGCACGGTCTAATCCTTCTCCTTCCTGAGTGGGGTCAAGTCCGCCGAAGAAAAACACCACCTGCGACTGCACTGCTTTCTGCAGTGCATCGCTGTAGTCTGCAGAAAGTCCTCCTGCAATAGTACACCCCTCAGCATACAAAACTTTTGACACTCCAAGAATATTTTCAATCCCCTTACGAGGTGATATACTGTAATGCGGCTCAACCCAACTGCTGCCTGTTCCGTCGGTGCGCATCACATTTGCATTCGGACCGATAACTGCCACGCTCCGAATGGTATCTTTATTGATTGGCAGGATATTGTTTATATTTTTTAACAGGACCAGCGATTTCATTCCCGCTTCCAGATTTAACTGCTGATGGGCAGTACTGTTTACATCATTCGGATTTCCTGAAGGGATATAATCCATCATGCCGGATACAATTTTTGTACGAAGTACATTTCTTACTGCTGCATCAATTGCCGTGACTGAAAGCTGACCGGAGGTCACCAAAGCAAGCAAATCATTCTGATATTGATCCGAACCCATGCAGATATCATTACCGGCAAGCATTGCTTTGCGTGAGTTTTTAATTCCTCCCCAGTCAGAGACCACATAAAAAGGGAATCCCCACTGCCGCCTAAGTATATACGTCAGCAGGTTATAACTTTCCGCTGCCTGATCACCGTTTACAAGATTATACGCACTCATCACAGAAAATGCCCCCGCATCCTGAACACTTTTCCTGAAGTTCAGCCCGTAGTGCTCCATCAGAAGACGCTGCGTGAATATATAGTTATTATTCGTCCGGTTATTCTGTTTGTGTTTCCCGTTATAATGTTTTATGGTTGCAATCGCCGGGGTTGACTGCACTCCCTGAGTTACATAGCTGTTAATCATCGCGTTAAGGTACGGATCCTCACCGCCGCTTTCCGGAGTTCTTCCGTTGCGCGGGTCGCGGGTCATATCCATTGCCGGGCCAAGCATCTGATGTTTTCCTTTACCTCGGAACTCCTTCCCCATTGCTTCACCAACACGGTACGCCAGATCAGTGTCCCATGTTGCTGCCATACCGATACCAACCGGAAATGATGTTACCAGACCGTCACGCACTCCGTGAGGACCGTCAGCCATAACAAAGCCCGGAATTCTCAGCCGCTGATTATCCTGTGTATTCATTCCTCCCTCCTTGTGAAGCTGAAGAATCTTTTCAGCAAGGGTCATCTGCCCAAGCAGTGAGTCAATCCGCTGTTCAAGGTTTTGGGCCGGGGTTAATATATAAAAAACAAATACGAGGAGAAGAAGTTTTTTCATTGTAGGTATAATACTGTAATATGTATAAACCGAATTTTCTGCCGGAGAATGATCGGGGTGAGTTTCCAGTGTTTCTGTACCAGGGCGATTTTCATAAAAAGATGTTACTGCTGCAAATCAAAAATAATAATATCAGGAAATTTACGGATTTAGTTTATCAGGTTGGCTAAAAATTTCGATTACTTAAAATTTCTCACTTAAATTATCTGAGTAAATATTACGCGCCAACTGTGATGTAAATACACATTTTTATATCCCCGAATCAACTTCTTGACCCGCTGTTTTACCCCTCAGATTTAACCGGTATTTCTATTTGGTAATGGTATTTTTTGTAATTTTGTAACGGGTAAAACGGGTAATAAAAATCCGTTTTATGACAAGTTTGCACAAAAAATACCCCAAACATGACGAGGTTCTTCATGAAAAAAGTTATAGTTCTCATCGCTCTCTTCCTACTCACAATTCCCATACTCGCTCAGGTCGAAAAAATCTGGACACGGTCGGTAGCAGATACAACGCTCCCCGCCTGGTTCAGCCCTAATGGTAATACTGAACGAGGTTTCGCATACGGTTATGTAAACAACAACCACCGGGTTTACGTTGTTGCACGCAATGGCGGCCCCTCAGTGCGCATCCTTGACGGCCTTACCGGCACTGATATTGGCACGCTCGATATCAGTACTGTTGCAGGCGGAACATTTCCTGTTAACGATTTCGGAGTAAGTGAAGACGGAAAAATGTACGCAACCAATCTGGTAGTATCTGCCGCCGAAGTATTCAAAATTTATCACTGGGCATCTGAGACTGCCACCCCGACAGTTGCATTTGAAAGCAATTTTGGCGGTGTTGATGCCAAAAGACTGGGTGACAACTTCAGTCTTAGCGGTAAAGCATCAGACAACACCCTGCGCCTTTGGGCTGTAAACGCTCCTGCCAACAAGGTTCATGTCTTCAAGACCACCAATAACGGTGTGAATTTTGTTGAGGATTTTATCATTCAGCTTCCGGCAGCCAGTTTTGGAGGAGGTCCCTCTGTATATCCAATCGAAGAGGACTCCCTCATTATCATCAACAGTTCCGGTAAAAATGTTCACGCATATACCTGGGGCGGACAGTTTTATGCTGCTATTCCCGGCGGACAGATAAGTACCGGAACCACCACAACCATTATTGCCCCTATCGGTAAAAGAGGAGGAGGCATCTACGCCTTCCAGTTTACCACGGTTGCTGCACCCGGATCCAACAATGTGCGCATTGTGGATACCGATGGTGAAGGTCCTGATTATTTTAAAACATACGCCATCACTCCTTCACTGGGGGGCAATGCCAACCCAAACGGAACCGGCGATGTTGATTTCTTTTATGATGAGCAGTCAGGTACTGTATATATGTACGCTCTTGCAACCAATAACGGTCTCGGTCTTTATAAAATAACCACCCCGATGATCGTTAACGGACGTTTTCATGAAGACTACTGGGAACTTGCTCAGTCTCAAAATGAAAATCAGGGTTTCGGTCCCAATATCAATGTAAGGAGAGTTCAGCACCGTGTTGAAGGCGGTAAACTCCACCTCAGCATAGAAGGTAAATTAGACCGCACCAACAGCAATGGTATTGCACTCTTTATCGGTCTTTCCAATATTCAAGGACAAGGCGCTCCTGCAAATACCGCACTTGGCGGTGTTACCAACGGCGGACACCTCTTCGGAGCTACAGCCAATCCAAACTTCCGCCTTGCATTTGAAACGCATTATGCATTCGTAATCAATCCGGGCGGTAATGATTCTACCGTATATATAGATGCTGCCAAATATACACCAAACCAGAAGCTCGGCACCTATATTGGTTCAGCCGGAGTTCTCGGCGGCGCGCGTCAGGGTCCGGGTCCGGGATCATTCTTCACCGAAAACTCCATCACTTTTGCCTATGACAGCGCATGGGGTCAAAGAAGAGGATGGGAAATGGCTATACCGCTTTCAGAACTCGGTAACCCTGGATATAATGACAATATCGTAGTCTTTGCTGTTGTTGTTTCTTCAACTGCATATTTCAGTGACGTAACCGTTCCGGGCAACGTAACAGGCGGCAACCCGGGATTTGACATCAATTGGATTACCCAGCCAGGCGGACCATATCACAGCATGCCGCAGGGGCTTCCGGTTGAGTTGAGTTCATTCACTGTATCAGTTGTCGGCTCAAGTGTTAATCTTCTTTGGACGACTGCTTCCGAGTTGAATAACCGCGGCTTCGAAATTGAAAGAAGCAGCGACGGCATTACTTTTCAAAATATTGGTTTTGTTGCAGGCAAAGGCAGCACTACAGAAGTTTCTACATACAGATATAGAGATCAGGTTACTTCCGGCACATACATCTATCGTCTTAAGCAGATTGATTTTGACGGAACGTTTCAGTACAGCGAGCCGCTTCTTGTCAGTATGAATGAAACTGCTCCTATTAACTTTGCGGTTGAACAGAACTTCCCCAATCCGTTCAATCCGGAAACCGAAATCCGTTATGCACTCCCAATCAGCGGCATGGTTACTCTTACCGTATATAACGCACTCGGTCAGGAAGTAAGCCGTCTGGTTAATGGTATGCAGCAGTCCGGTTATCACTCAGTCAGATTCTCCGGCAATACCCTTGCAAGCGGACTCTATATCTACCGCCTCACCTTCCGCGGTCAGGACGGCACCATGAATGTCGTTGAAAAGAAAATGACGATGGTTAAATAAGCGGAAAGAAAAATTATTCCCCAAATAAAGCGGGGACGGGTTTATGCTCGTCCCCGTTTTTATTTTAAAGTGTATTTTTAGGTGATTCAATTGCCACGGGATTAATCCCGTGGCAATTGAAATAAACAGGCTGAATGATTTTATCCTTCGTGTCTTTACACGAACTATGGTTGATCACCCAAGGACAGAGAGTACCCCAAAGACAATAAGGACTATAAATTATTCCTCTGCAGACTTTGCGTAAACTCTGCTCAACTCTGCGTCAAAAAATTCCCTCTTCTAACCTTGCTTCAACTCCAATCGCATATTGTAACACTGTCTGTTTTTTTATTGGTCACCTCAGTTTCATCAAATTTAATGATTTCTGAGGCGACATTTGTCGTTATTTTATAAGAACCATTTTTTTTACTGACCTAAAATCATTAACCCTGAGTTCGTAAAGATAGACACCGCTGGCAAATTTTCCGGCATCAAATTCAACTGCATAAAATCCGGGGCTCTGATTGTCTTTAAATAAAGTTTTCAGCTCCCGTCCAAGGATGTCATATATGGTCAGCGTTACCATTCCTGCCTGCGGAAGTTCATACTTTATTTGGGTCACGGGATTAAACGGATTAGGAAAATTTTGCGCCAAAGAATAACTTGCCGGCTGCACAGAAGCATCTTGCAAGCCGGTCACAAAATCAATGATAAGTGTGTCAGCAGCAGACAATCCTTTTATTGTGTAGAAATAAAGCGTATCCTGTATGCCGGGGATATGTTCCGGAAGATTCAGTGAATCTACAAAAAATGCCGCCCGGGCAATCAAAGCACTCTGTTGTGCATTCGGAATTGCTATTCTGTCACGGTTTGATAAGTCCCCCGGATGAGAGGCAATTGCTTGAAACAGGCCAAATGGCACGGGGACGTCTCCACCGGGCAATATCTGACTCACACGAAAATTGATGTTTGAAACAGCAGAATAAGAAGACCCGGGAAACTGAAAACTCACTGATGACCAATTATAGAACGAAGAAAATTCGATTTTATAATCTACCGGACGATATGGTAGATGCTGAAAAACATCACCGAGAGCATATATATACGCTAAATTGTTCAGTCTTGCTATATTCCATCCGCTGCGCACGCTATCATACCGGGTATCAATATCTTGTACGCGCAATAATAATCCATCAAATGGTTGTGACTCACCATTTCTATTCAGCAATGCTTCACGAAGCATATATACTCCTGTGGTTTTATTGAAGACAGAAAAAGTTTTAGACTTCCAGCCTAGTGTATCATTAAAACTTATAACATACATATTACCGGTAAGCTGCGAAGCATCTGTTATATGAACGGACACCTGCGCATTGGTTTGACCGGAATAAAATCCATATTGTGATGCCGGATATTCTTCTCTCTCATGTAGTTTCCTTATATGATCGGAGATGTCATAATCCGCATTCGCTGTATTGCCGGCCTTAATTTTTAATCTTATTTTATCTGAATTCGGCAGCCGTCTGAGAGGGATCAGAAATTCTGACTCTGTTGTGTCCGGCATTATTTCTGTTTCATAGAATATTCTATATACAGTATCATCTCCGGCAGTATAATAACATGTCAGCGGAACAGGATCTGACGTCATGCCGGCAGTTATAATTCTGACAGTAAAATAGTCAGAAATATATAACGAATCCTGATGATCGAATTCTGATATCTTTATTGCCCATGCGTAAGCAGAGCCATTTTTAATCCGGAAGTATGAGCTTGCACTGTATCCGGTTATTTCCCCCATATCGTTTTTCCTGAATATCAACAAACTGCACAAGGGATTGTCCGCTAATAAATCAGTCTGCAACGTATAATTTCCGTTGTTGGGGAATTCGCGCACTAACGCTTTCCAGGATTTTCCCAAATCGTTGCTCAGCCAGATTTCAACAGTTCCGCCTGCAGCGGCAGAGTTCCAGGTAAGCTGAAAGTTGCCTGATATTGTTGTAAACTGTCGTAACGAAGTGAGAGAAATCTGCTGATTCATCTGATTCCTGTTGAATCCGGAGTTTGCGAATGCTTCCGCCTTTTTCAGTTTAATCATTACTTCATCAGGGGTATATCCGGCTGCCAATGCCTTGGTGAGTGTTTTTGTTTCACCCTGTGATAAGCCAAAATAACCCGAACCCCAGGCAGCATCACCATCTTCACCGCGTATTGCATAAGGAACTGAGTCCGGAGGCATGACTATTGAAGCCGGGAATCTATATGTACCCGGTGTAAAACTTGACCACATCCATTCATCATTGGCCATCGTAATAGCATTGGCCGGAACAAAATTCCAATAACTGGCTATTATATTTCGAGTGGATTGAACAGAAAAAAACTTTGCCCCTAAACCGCCCGTTCTGCCAATCCAATTAGGATTATCTTCGCTCCTGATACTTTGGTCAAAATCGTATGAATAAACAAAATCATCTTTCGGAAAATAAAGTGTAGCATCATCATTCCATTCAGACCCGCCTCCGCCAATATAAGTACCCTTTATTACACCCAGCATTGCCTTATAGTTTTGTTTCCCCTCGTTTTTAATTTTATATACCATAAATAAAACATCGGAAAACTCCCCCTGGAGGTAGCGCAGATAATGAACGGTCATCCTGATACCAGCACCTTTTCGTGCAGGATTGGTTGAATCCGGCAGAAAGCCATATAAACCAAAAAGCTCTGCATCACTGTTATCATCCATAACAAAGACTGCCTCTTCATCGGCTGTAAATTGATTAGGCCCGTTTAACCCGTACCATACATTGCTGCCCCATTCGGGATGGTCCGGCCAAACCTCCGGCCAGGTTGAAGGATCCGCACTCAGTGCAATACCTTTTTCCGGAGAGGTTGTATTTGGATTACTGTAACCGCTCACCGGCTCAAACCCCCAGAAAACATTACCCGTACCAAATTCACCTCCTCCGGGTCTATCCACAGGAGTAATAATGGCAGAGTGGAGCGTATCGAGATTTCCATCACCCGTATAATCCCTGATGGGGAGTTCTAATCCCAGAAAAATTGAATAGTCATATAAATAAATATTGGCAGCTCCTCTCCAGCTAAGTTTACGGTTTAATGAAACGGGTTGAGCAATTATTCCATTATTGTTGAATGCTGTTTGTATGCGTCCGCTGCCAAAAACGGCAGACTTACGGTACTGCTGGCCGCTTGGCTGGGCAAATAAAACTGCGGTGATGCATAAAAAAAGAAAAAATAATTTTAGGATCATTTCAAACCTCCCGCCCGGTTTAGCAAGTTATGATAACCAACTATCACAAGATGTGGTTAAATGAAAAACAGAAACTATTAATCCCGAATATTTTCGTAATTACCAGGAGAAATGTTCCATTGGTATAGAGAAAATTAGCTAAGATCCCCGAAATTTCCAATAGGTACTTTATGCAACAGGCACGTATTTTTTATCCCCGGGAAACAGTGATTTCTGAGCCGGTATCACCGTGGATTCAGGAACAAACGTACCAAAGATGAATTAATAAAGATTTTAACCCGATTTAAGTATTTACACTGGTGCCCCATATTTAGAACCTCACCTCTCCTTCGTGGAGGAGAAAATTCAGGATTCAGGTTGCTTCCTTATTGAAGTTTTGAGGGATCAATAATAGTCTGTACAAATCTTACCTTTGCAATAAATATTTTGAATAGTCAGCTAAAAATACAATTAAATTTTTCATACGAAGGATGGGGCAAACTGTTGAGTATTTACTGATTTACTAAGTTGTTTCATCTTTGCAGAATCTTTCCGGAAACTCGCTCCTACCGCCGCGGCAGACTCTTTCCCTGACAGTGCTTAATACACAAGCAAACATAAGCATTCGCATTAAAAAGTCCACCATTTCCCAAACCTCGCTGGGAAAAGCGGGGTAGCACTATAAAATTTGAATAAATAACAAATTAATAATATACTTTCGGTTCCCCCCATCTTTGTGATGATTCTGCAGCAACGGTGCTCATTTATATACGGTTCCTCAGTTATTCGGGATACCCTATAAATGTGCAGTTCGGCATCAATGACCTCAGTACATCAACCTCTTCTTTTTTAAGTTTCGTACTACGGGCTAATATGAAAAGCCAAAGTTTCTTTAAATCAGCAATAGCGCTGTCGATATATTGGATTTTAGTGTCCGTTATATACAATGCCTCAAGACAAGTTAATACTGCTATCTCCTTTGGTATTTCTGTAAAATTATTTCTCGATAAATTTAACTCAGTAACATTACTCAAGCAATGAAGATTGGGAGGCCATTCCTTTAACTTGCAATCACCTAAATCTAGCCTGTTTAGATTAGGCATATCACAAATAGTCCGGTTAATTGAATAAAAATCAATGGGGTTTACGCCTAAGTAAAGAGAAGATAACTTTGTCAAACTTTTTATTCCTTCAGGCAGATTTACGATGCCATTTAATCCTAAATCCAAATTCCGGAGGTTTGTCAGTTTACTGAGATTTTCCGGTACAACTTTGATGCCATTATTAGCAAGTTCAAGTGTTTCAAGTGTTGTAATGCTCCCCAAAATATCAAAAATCTTTTCTAAATCAGAAAGATAATTTGCACTAAGGTCTAGTGTTTTAAGCTTCTTAAAATCAGCAAAATAATCCGGTATTTCAGTTAGATGATTGACAGCTACGGATAATTCTTCTAAGTTTGAAAACCGTGATAATTCAAAAGGGAGGCCATCTGAATAAAAGTGTCCAAGGCAATATAACTTCTTTATTTGCAGTGCAGAAGGATCTTGTGCGAGAGACAGCAGCTCTTCTTTAGAATCTACTCTTACACTATCACGTACTGACATTCCCTGCAGACTGCAAAAGGAAATAAGGGTAATGCAGAGTATTATACATTTAAACATGTCACCTCCCTAATTTAAAAAACTATCTTTTGGAAAAGTTACCATTATTCCATTCCCATTATAAACATACACCTTATCACTGATCACATAGTGATTTAATTTTAGTGGCTTTTCACTGGCTTGGCGAATATCCTCTGATGAAGGTGGTTTATAGAATCCGCAAACTAAATTGCCTACTCTTTTCGTGCCAAATGGATGAGTGTGAAAACTAGCAACTTTATAGCTAAAACCCTCCCATTCACCTTTTTTAGCTGCAAGTTCTACATTAATCCTAGCTGATTCGGCATTGCAGGGATCTTCTACTTTCTTTCCAGGAAGAGCAGCTATTGTTTTTTGGGCTCCAGAAATTGACATTGCAATTACACCACCTACTTCGTTCCATAGGGTAGCGGTATTTACTATTTGCTCCATTTGGTTGATAGCACTTCCATCAACTAGTAATACAGAATTAGAAGATGCTGCCTGATACGCATAATTTTCTAATCTTAAAATAGATAGACTCTCTAAGGCATTTTGTACCACTTCCAAATTACGATTCGGCACTACATAATTCTTATTATCATTGATTCCGTCTGTGCCAACAAATTGTCCATTTTCTGAATAATAATCTCCAACCCTCATCCCATCCGGGTCCACCAGCACAAGCGGATTATTCATCACATAATTATACGGGCTCCAGCC
>JADLAF010000084.1 GCA_020848375.1 Ignavibacteriaceae bacterium | reverse complement strand
GGATTAAGCGGATTAAAAGATTACGCGGATTTTTTTGATTTGGCAGGATTGGAGAAAGTTTTTTTTCATGGAAATGCTGATCACGGATTAAGCGGATTAAAAGATTACGCGGATTTTTTTGATTAGGAAGGTATTTGACGAGTACTTTATTCGTGAAAATTTGTGAGATTCGTGGCTCAAAATTCTGATCACGGATTAAGCGGATTAAAAGATTACGCGGATTTTTTTGATTTTGCAGGATTGGAGAGAGTTTTTTTAATTCATGGAAATGCTGATCACGGATTAAGCGGATTAAAAGATTACGCGGATTCGGTTCACAGATTTTGGGGAATTAAAAATTAGGGAGGTTTAATGATCGGCGGAGTAAAAAATGCACATTAACATTACTAATTACTACTTACTACTTACTCATTATCTTGTTATGTTCGTTGCCATACCATCAAAAACGAAAAAGTGAAACGGAAGCACCACATACCAGTATGCCCGGCCGAGAAGTCCCTTGGGCCGGTAGGTAGCGGTCTGACGTAAATATTCCCGTCCATGCTTTTTTATGATGCTGAACTCAAGCCAGGCCTCTCCGGGGAGTTTCATTTCAGCATAGAGCAGCAGCCGCTTGTTCTTTTTATCAGCAGCAAGCACTCTCCAGAAGTCAAGTGTATCTCCGGTGTTAATGTGAGTCGGATGCGTTCTTCCCCGCCTTAAGCCCACGCCGCCAAGAAGTTTATCTAAAAAGCCCCGTATATGCCACAGCCAGTCACCATAGTACCATCCCCGCTCACCCCCTATTGCCCAGATGTTTTCAAGCACGCGGTCTGAACTGCCGGAAATTTCTTTTTCCCGTATGTCCTTATATACTCCAAATTCAGGGACGTGTATATGCTCAAGCAGGGAGTTATCCTCATAGCTTGAGCTGAGTGAGTCCTTCCAGCTTGAGATAACATCATTCTGCATAATTTTCTGAAACGCAAGCTCAACCGCTTCACGGTAAGAGACAGGATATATATTAAGCATCTTTTCAAGCATGTTGTCTTTGGCGACCACTTCAATTTTCATGCTGTTCACCAGATTAACGGCCAGTTTATAAGAAGTTGAGGTCACAAAGTAGAGCCAGTAGGATGAAAGCCGCGGCGTCATCACCGGAACGGTCCATATATATCGCTTCAGACCGCGCACCTCAGCCAGCCGCAGAAGCATCTGACGGTATGTTATAATATCAGGTCCGCCAATGTCAAATGTTTTATTGAAAGTATCCTCCCGCATTAACACTCCGGTCAGATAGTCTATCACATTTCTGATTGCAATGGGCTGATGCGGTGTGTTCAGCCATTTGGGCGTTATCATCACCGGAAGTTTTTCAACCAGATCGCGGATGATCTCAAACGATGCGCTGCCCGAGCCGACAATAATTCCCGCCCTGAGCGCAGTCAGAGGAGCCGCTCCTTCATGCAGGATTTCTTCAACTTTTTTCCGTGAGGCAAGATGTTTGGAAAGATGATCTTCGTTGGCAATACCCCCCAGATAGATCACCTGTCGGGCTGAGGTCTGTGCAATGAGCTTATTGAAGTTCCGGGCAGAAGTTTCCTCCAGCTTTTCAAAATCAGTTACATTCGAGCTCATTGAGTGAATCAGATAATACGCCGCGTCAATATCAGCTATCTGCTCTGAGCCAGTAATCTCTTTGGTGAAGTCCGCTTCAAACAAAGAGATAGCCGGATGAGCATAAATGCCCTCTGCCGGAAATCGGTTTTTATCACGGACACAACAGACAACCTGATGTCCCTTGTCAATCAAAGCCGGCAAAAGCCGCTTGCCAATATAACCGGTGGCACCGGTGAGGAGGATTTTCATCGCGGATTAAGCTGATTAAGGGATTTCACGGATTATGTTATTGTATTATTGTTAATATAATGTAAATCTTTTTTCTATGTAAATCGTTCATTACATAATCGTCTAAATCACGAATAAGGATGTCTGAATCACGGATTATGCGGATTAAGGGATTGCATGGATAACAATGTCTGAATCGCGGATTTGGCGGATTAACCGGATTACACGGATTTCTTTGATTAAAAGGGATTGAACAGATTATTTATCTGCTTCTTACAATCCGTGAAATTAGCGCAATCTGTTTAATCGGCGATCAGGATTTGGCGGATTAACCGGATTTCACGGATTTCTTTGATTAAAAGGGATTGAACAGATTATTTATCTGTTTCTTACAATCCGTGAAATTAGCGCAATCCGTTTAATCAGCGATTCAGACTATTTTCCGTGAAATCCTTTAATCCGTTTAATCCGTGATCAGGATTCGGCGGATTAACCGGATTACACGGATTTCTTTGATTAAAAGGGATTGAACAGATTATTTATCTGTTTCTTACAATCCGTGAAATTAGCGCAATCTGTTTAATCCGCGATTCAGACTATTTTCCGTGAAATTAGCGTAATCTGTTCAATAGGCGAACATAATCCGTTTAATCAGCGAAATCTGTTTAATCAGCGATTCAGACTATTTTCCGTGAAATCCTTTAATCCGTTTAATCAGCGATCCATTTTCCGCTCACTCAGCACCAGCCGCTTAAACTCCAGACTCTTCCCTCCGAAGTTAATCAGCAGTCCAACCTCAAGGCGGTATGCTCTCAGGTAGTTGAGTGCCTGTGCAAGATGCACGTCGTCAAGCTTAACCTGTGCTTTAATCTCAACCAGCACCTTGCCTTCCACCACAAAATCAGCCCTTCGGGTGCCGATTGGTTCTGCAAGGTCTTTGTAGTATATATCCTGTTCAATCTCACGAGCGAAATCAAGCCGGGCTTTTCTGAACTCGTGAGCCAGTGCCCGCTGATAAATCACTTCCTGAAATCCATTTCCAAGGAACTTATGCACTTCAAACGAAGCGCCAATGATTTTTTCTGTAATTTCTTTGTGTTTGAGGTCTGTCATGGTTACCCTGATGCATTATCTGTTTTACTCTTTCACTCCCCAAACCTCATTTATCTTATCTTTTATCTTTTGCTCAAAGATTTCGATGAGGCGTTTGTCGGGGCTCTGGTTATGTCCGGTTCAGTTATCAGCCCGTTCTGTTGTACTGCGGATGAAGAGAACCCTTATTTCGTTATTTAAATATAAGCAACCTTAAGGAAAAACAGTATAAACTGAAAATTTCCATGCTTCGGTAATGATTTATTCCTGTCTCAAATTTGTGTTATTCGTGTTCAAAATTTGTGTAATTCGTGGCTAAGTGGGCTGCTAATCAAATTGTACCTTGTTCATTGAGCTATCTATATTACGGCCGTAAACCCTTTTTACTGCCGATAATTAGAAATAGCCGGTGTTATCCCCACGGCTACTGTGGTCGGGTTTTCAGTGCATTTCACCACTCCTCCACGTACCGGTTTGCCCGGTCATTAACCTGTTTCAAATGAAGTTTTTCATTATTTTGCTACAAATTTTTATAGCAATCTCTCTCTTTTTATTGCCAACTCACCCCTAAGTATTTTTATTCGAGCCGCTTTCTATTATTTTTCTTTCCGGTTTCGATCAGTTTTTTCATTATTGCTTTTCCTTTTGGGCGCAGAGAATAGATTAAATAATACAGATGAAGCGGGCTTTCTGCAGTTCGCTGAAGCTCTAAACTGTCTGGTTGCAAGGGTCAATCAGAAAGGTGAATATATCTATGTCAATCCGGCTTTCCGAAGATTGACCGGACTGCAGCCCGGTGCTCCGGCGGAAGGTCATTTTCTCCAGTCCGTTCATCCTGATGATCTTGCCGGTGTGCGTGATCTTACAGAAAAATTGTTTAATCACCCCTCCCTGCTTGAATTTGAAGTCCGCCAGATGTCCGCTTCAGGTTGGCGATGGCTGCGGTGGGATGCAGTCTCTCTCTTCAATAAAGATGAAGAGTTTGTTGCAATTCAGCTCTTAGGCCGTGACATTACAGAAGAAAAAACAACGCAGGAACATCTCCGCCGCACACAGACCCTGTTTGAGTATATAGCGCTGGGGACCCAAAGTCTGCTGGTGAACGAAGACCACAGTCAGGCGGTCATGGAATTCCTTAAGATGCTCGGCGCGGCTGCTGAAGTTGACCGCACATATATATTTAATATATACTACAGCCCGGCCGCGGGCGCTCAGGTTGCCTCACCCGGGTACGAATGGACAAAGCCCGAAATTCACTCCAGGCGCATGAACCCCTTTCCGGCGGAGTCACCCATTGAGGAAATGCCTTTCTATCATTCACACATTCTTCAAAACAGATCCTTTTGCGGTTTGGTTAAGAATATCGAAAATGCCGGAACCAGAGATATACTCGTCTCTCACGGTGTCGTCTCGGTTATTCTTATACCCCTTTATGTAAACAACACCGTTCTGGGTTTTATCGGCTTTGATGACTGCACGCGTGAGCGCGAGTGGCCGGAGATTGATATACACTTCTTTAAAACCGCTGCTAACGCGCTCGGCTCTAAACTCAAAAAGATGGAGCTCGAAAAAATGATGCGCATCGCGGAGCTGCGTTATAAGTTTGCGCTTGAGGCAACCGAAATTGGGCTGTGGGATCTTGACCTGCAGACCAACAAACTGTATCTCTCCCCGGAGTGGAAAAAGATGATCGGCTACGAAGACCACGAAATTAAAAATGAAGTTGATGAGTTTATCAAGCTGATTCATCCGGATGATGTGCAGATCCCTGTTGATACGCTACAAATGTATCTTGGCGGCCAGACAAATTACTACCGGTGTGAATACCGCATAATTTCAAAATCAGGGAGTCCCGTCTGGATTCTTGACCAGGGGCGCGTAATAGAATCCGGCACTGAGGGAAACCCGCTCCGCATGATCGGAACTCATACTGATATCTCTGAAGAGCGCGAAAAAACCGAACTCATTCGTCAGAATGAAGCCAAGCTGCGCAGTCTGCTTACCTCGCTGCCAGATAACATTTTTATTTTTTCCTCTGACGGAACCTACCTTGAGTTTTATGCCAACCAGCCCGATATGCTTCTGACAAATGAAAACAGCATCATCGGTAAAAACATTACTGATTTTTTTGAGCGCAAACATGTGGATCTTTTTCTTGACAAATTTGTTGAGGCAAAAGAGAAAAAAGATGTAGTAAGTTTTTATTACTCTGTTACATTTGATGAGCTTGAGTTTGTATTTGAAGCGCGGCTTTATGCTATATCTGAAAACAAGATACTGGCTATTATCCGTGATGATACAGAACGCGCACGCGCGCAGAATAAACTTCTTGAAAGCCAGATCAATCTTGAAGAAGCACAGCGCATTGCTCAGTTTGGCTACTGGAATGTTGATCTTAATTCGGGTCGCACGTTCTTTTCAAATAAAATGTTTGAGCTGCTCGGTTACGAACCCGATGAAGTTAACCCATCAGCAGATGTTATCATGCAAAGAATTCACGAGGGGGATAAAAAGCTGATGCAAAATATCATCCGCGATGTTACCGATAAAGGCGGGCAGCACGAAACAACCCTGCGGCTGATGCTCCCCTCCGGATGGATTTCATACGTTGAAGTGCAGATTAATATAGAACAGCGGGGCGGAACAGAAAAACCTCTGCTTCACGGAACGATGCTTGATGTTACCAGCAGGCGTCTTGCAGAGCTTGCGCTTGAACACAGCGAACGCAAATACCGGAAGTATATAGCACAATCACCCATAGCGGTCTTTATCCTCAACAGTCGCGGGCGCATTCTTCATGCTAACAAAGCTGCCTGTACCCTTACCGGGTTTCCTTATGTTGAACTTATTTCGATGATGATTAGCGATTTAATACCGGAGGAGAGTAAAGACGTCCACACAAAACATTTTCAGGATGTTCTTCAGTCCGGCACTATGTCAGATGAACTGTTCATGCAAAATAAGTTTGGCGCTAAGACTGAAGTTACTATGGTTGCTTCACTTCTTGAAGATGATGAGATAATTACTTACTGCATTGACATCAGCAAAATTAAGCAGATGATCAAACAGCTTGCTGAAAATCAGGAACGGTTTGATAATTACTTTTCCGCGATTAATGACCTGATTTATTTTATTGACGTTAAAACCAGCCGTTTAACTCTTGCAAATGATTTTTATGAGAAGGTTATCGGGATTGACCCGAAGCTGATTAATGACCCGCTTGACTACTGGCTCACTCACGTGGTGCACCCCGATGATCATGAGTTATATATATCTTATAACAAAAACGCGTATCAGCAGAAGAAATCATCTTTTCAGTACCGCATCATAGACAAAAACGGAGCGGTGCGCTGGCTTTGGGACCGCAACTGGCTGGTTTATAATCAGGAGGGGCAGCCGCTCCGGCTTGAGGGTATTGCAACCGATATCACTGAATCAAAAAATATTGAGATGGCAACCCGTCAGGCGCTCGCTAAGGAAAAAGAGCTTAACGAGTTGAAATCCCGTTTTATATCAACCACCTCGCATGAGTTCCGCACTCCGCTTACCTCAATCTTTTCTTCCGCCGAACTGCTTGAGTACTATGGTCACAAGTGGAGCGATGAGAAGCGTATATATTACTATAAAAAAATTCAGCGCGTGGTAAATCAGCTTAAAGGGCTGCTTGATGATGTTATTCTTATTGACCGGGTCGAGAGCGGTAAGCTTCATTTTAATCCTCAGCCCATCCGGCTAAAAACTTTTATTACTGACATCATTGAAGAGTTTTCACTTATAAAAAGTGACCTTTTTACGTTTGAATTTATTTATGAATGCCGGGCTGAGCTCTACCGGCTTGATGAAAAGCTCATGGGTCAGATCTTCCGCAACCTGCTCAGCAATGCATACAAATATTCGCCGGAAGGGGGCAGGATTAAGCTCTCGGTCACTGAGGCAGACGATCTGCTGGTTATTCAGGTGACTGATAATGGCATTGGCATCTCACCGGAGGATATACAGCGCCTCTTCACCCGCTTCTTCCGGGGGAATAATACCGCAGGGATTGAGGGGACGGGGCTTGGGCTGCCCATAATGAAGAACGCGGTTCAGCTTCACGGGGGCATTATTAACGTACAAAGCACACTCAAAAAGGGTTCAACCTTTACAGTTACCATTCCTGTTACTCAGTAATATATATTTTATTTGTAAAACAGGCGCTCCTTTAAGGCGGGTGTGAACTGTCCAAAGGGCTCTTGCTCAGGGGAACTTCAGCCGTCTGAAAAGGGGTCCCGAGCCCCCTGTGACGTGATGATATTCACACGGAGCGACTTTATCAGTCGGGAAGAGATTGCTCTTTCAGATGATTTTTGTAAATTTATGGTGCATTATTGAGCATAATGAGACTGCCTCAGGTCAGATACCAGGGTACCGGGCTTAAAGAACATCGGGTGCACTTATCAGGACAAATAAATGATTTATTTGGCAGCAAACATTTATTATCATGTAAACAAAAATCGTTTTGAGACCGCATGAACAAGAACATATTACTAATCGAAGATGATTTCAGAGTAAGAGAAGACATTGTTGAGCTCCTCACGGATGAGGGATTTCAGGTCAGCGTAAATGTTGACGGAAGCGAAGTACTTCAGCAGATTACCCATACTAATTTCTCCGTTGTTCTCTGCGACATTTCACTCCCTGTTAAGACTGGATTTGAGATTCTGGAAGAGATTCGCGAGCACCTATCCTTCCCGAAAATTCCGCCTTTTATTTTCCTCACCGCACGGGTTGACCG
>JADLAF010000083.1 GCA_020848375.1 Ignavibacteriaceae bacterium | reverse complement strand
CATCGTAAGGCAGGACCGTCATCTTTATATACCGATCTATTCCCATGAAGCGTTTTACTATGGTATCAATCTGTGCTTCGGTTTTATTCGTGTTTTCATTTACAATCAGCCGTGAAGAAAATCCTGTGCCGTGACCATCAGCCATAAAATTGCCGCCGGTGGCAACAAAGTCATAAGGTGAAACCGTGGTCTGATAAAGCGGAATGTTATAACGGGAAGCAAAGACCTCAGGAACACGGTCATCAAGCGGGCGGGGACGGTTATATATCCAGTCAACCAGATAGAGACTATCTGCATCATTTGTGTAAACAGCCCAGGGGCCGTAGTCACGTACCCAGATTGAGTTAAATGAAGCAACAAGAAACTCAACATTGGTCAGCGGTACACCTCCGCTGGTGAGCGAGCTTTTAACGCTGTTTGAATCAGTGCAGACGATATATACCTTCCCCTCATCCTGGGCGTAGTCAACTATCTGACGCAGGATGGTAGTCTGAGAAGTCCAGGTGATTATTATACCCTGCAGTTCTTCCCACTCAGCCATCGTCCTGACCGGATGAACAGGGGGCTGGGTGAATCCGAAGAGATAGACCGGAGCCGTGTAACTTCGCATCAGCTCACGCTCGTTTTCCGTCAGCCCTTTAGGCAAATCCTGTGCCAATATGGAGGTTACAAAAATCGAAAATATCAAAATTGCCGGAAGAGGTCTCATAACTCAATAATTTTACTGATTCTCTAAAAATCAAAAATACGGCAAATGAAGGAAAGATAAAACTTTATTAAGCCAATAGCCCCCCATTTCGCGCTACTGCACAGCAAATGTGGTTTATAATAATCAAGAACCCGGTCTGGATTAGCAGAAGTCTGTTTTACCTATCTTTGAACCGTGCATTTCAAATTTTATGAAGGATATGAAGTTTAGCTTTATAGTTTTGCGCCGGTTCTTAAGAACATACTCTTTTAAGGAAGAAAAAGGACGATCTTTGTTATTTCTTTCTCCCGGCATCCCTCGGCAATTAAGCGGACAGGAGTAGAATTTACAATGCATCTTCCACTTCTTTATTATCTTGACCTTTTTGGTGTGGCAGTATTTGCAATCAGCGGTGCGTTAACAGCATCAGAAAAAAAGTTGGACCTCTATGGCGTAGTAATCATTTCAATTGTGACAGCCATAGGAGGAGGAACTTTACGAGACCTTCTCCTGGACCGCCACCCGATATTTTGGTTTGAAGACCCGGTACTGCTAATCGTCATCATCACGGCTTCCATTGCCACCATCATTTATACAAGATTTCATCATCCCCCATTACGTGTGCTCCTGATCGCGGATGCATTTGGCCTAGGACTTTTTGCCATAAGCGGTGCGCAGATCGCAGAAGCACAGAATCTATCTCCGTTGATAGTAGTTGTTATGGCGGCAATAACCGGAACAGCCGGAGGACTTACCCGTGATATACTTTGCAATGAAATTCCGATGATACTCAAGAAGGATATATACGCAACTGCCGCTATTTCAGGTGCTGCAATGTACCTTATACTCAAAGCTCTTGGTATGAATGGAGTCCTTGCAGGTGTAACCGGTTCGGCATTTGTATTTGCTGTCCGGATTGCAGCAATTACCTTTCGTCTTCATCAACCAGAATCAAAGCTTCCTTCATAACCGATTACAGCAAGATAATTATTACATTGCACGTGCAGAGAAACGCAGCGGCGTGTCTCTGCGAAATATCCCGGCGGATTTATGCCGGGATCTCCTGCTCCTTATACTGCAATTGGTACAATTTATAATATATACCACGCTTTGCCAGCAGTTCCTGATGCGTGCCCATCTCACGGATTTCCCCCTTGTGCATCACGATGATCTTATCAGCATTCTGAATGGTTGACAACCGGTGTGCTATAACAATAGCCGTCCTTCCTTCAAGCAGTTTTTCGATAGCATGCCGAATAATCAGTTCCGTTTCCGTATCAACGCTTGAGGTTGCCTCATCCAGAATCAGAATGCGCGGATCAAACGCCAGCGCCCGAGCGAATGAAATAAGCTGCTTCTGCCCAACACTCAGCGTTGCACCACGCTCTTTAACCGGTTCATTATATTGCAGCGGGAGTTCAGAGATAAACTGATGTGCTCCTACAAGCTGCGCTGCTCTTCTCACCTGCTCTTCACTGATATCGGGATTATTCATGCTGATATTTGAAGTAATGGTTCCGGAGAAAAGATAGACATCCTGCAGTACAGTAGAGATATTTCTCCTCAGCTCACGTTTTGAGACGGTGCGGATATCAATACCGTCAACACGGATTTCTCCTCTGTTAATATCATAAAACCGCGTCAGGATATTGATGATACTTGTCTTGCCCGCACCAGTTGCACCCACAATGGCAACGGTCTGCCCCGGTTGAATGGTAAATGATATATCCTTAAGAACATGCTCCTCAGCATTATAAGCAAACCAGACATTCTTAAATTCAATCTTTCCCTTTGTTTCAGGAAAGTGAACCGGATTTTCCTGCTCTGTAATGATTGTTTTATCATCCAGCAGTTTAAATATTCGCTCAGATGAAGCCATTGCGGTCTGGAGGATATTGTACTTTTCAGACAAATCCCGGATCGGCCGGAAGAACATTTCTGTATATTGAATAAAAGCAAAGAGAACACCAAGTGTTATGGTATTCTGCACCACCTGGCCGCCGCCATACCAGATGATTAAACCAATAGCAATTGAGCTCAGCAACTCCACCGCAGGGAAGAAGATCGCATAATAGAATATAGATTCAATGTTTGCTTTCCGGTGATCTGCATTGATTCCTGAAAAATTCTTTAATTCCTTCTCCTGACGGTTAAATAACTGCACTATGGAGATTCCGGTGATATGCTCCTGCATATAAGAGTTCAGACGCGCAAGATGCAGCCGCACATCACGATAGTTTTCCCTGACTTTTCTTCTGAATAAGAAGGTGCCGTATATAAGAAACGGGAGCACCGACAGCGTCACAAAAGACAACTGCCAGTCAAGAAAGAACATAAAACCGAGTATCCAGGCAATGATAAACAGATCACTGAACACCATTACAATACCCGATGAGAACATTTCATTCAGCGACTCAACATCATTTGTGACGCGGGTTACTATTCTGCCGATGGGGGTTTTATCGAAATACTTTGCTGCAAGCCGCTGAGTATGACGGAAAAGCCCCTTCCTCAGATCAAGTATTGTCCGCTGCCCGAGTAACTGCGTATAGTAGGTGAGAAAATACTGTATGAACGACTGTAGAATAAGGGTTCCGATCAGACCAATGGTCACCCACATCAAGCCGCTATAATTGCTTGAAGCTATATAGTCATCCACAGCAAGTTTTGTCAGGTACGGGCGCAACGGTCCAAGGGCTGCAACGACCAGATTCAGCAGGATAGCGGCAAACACATATTTTTTGTAGGGTTTAATATATCCCAGCAGCCGCCTCATTAGCCGCGCATCGTAGGCCTTGCCTAAAATTTCATCTTCCTGTCTGGGATCGGTACTCATATAT
>JADLAF010000082.1 GCA_020848375.1 Ignavibacteriaceae bacterium | reverse complement strand
GGAATCAGTGCTGCATATTTTCCTACAAAGAGTAATATGAGCAATAATACAACCGCGTGAACTATACCTGAAATCGGTGATCTGCCGCCATTTTTTACATTTGCAGCGGTACGTGCAATTGCACCGGTAACAGGAATGCCGCCAAAAAGCGGTGATACAATATTTGCAGCACCCTGAGCAATCAGTTCCATATTTGACCGGTGACGGCCGCCAATCATACCGTCAGAAACGACTGCAGAAAGAAGTGCCTCAATAGCAGCAAGCAGTGCAATAGTAGTTGCCGGCTGAATCATTGCTTTAATGGTCTCAAAATCAATATTCGGAAAATGAGGGGCCGGAATTGATCCGGCTATTTCACCAAAGACTGAACCGATTGTTGCAACGGGTATATCAAACATACTTACATAAACCGTTGATAATACGATAGCGACAAGTGAACCGGGAACTTTGTGCGTAACTTTATTCCAGAATATAATAATCAGGAGAGAAACTATTGAGATACCGGCAGCATAATAGTTTATCGAACCGAAGTTTGCTATATATATATTCCACTTTTCGAAAAATTCAGACGGCACTTTCTCTATACCCAAGCCAAAAAAATCATTAATCTGAGTTGAAAAAATAATGAGCGCGATACCGCTGGTAAACCCGACTGTTACAGGGTGTGGAATAAACTTTATGACTGAACCAAATTTAGCAAAGCCCATAATTACCAGTATCACACCGGCCATCACAGTTGCTATCATCAGCCCGTCAACCCCATAGTTCTGAACAATGCCGTAAATTATAACGATGAATGCACCGGTTGGGCCCCCTATCTGCACTCTGCTGCCGCCAAGAAATGAAACTATGAAGCCCCCTATAATCGCTGTGATGATACCCCGCTCAGGCGAAACTCCGCTTGCTATAGCGAATGCAATAGCCAGAGGGAGTGCAATAATACCGACAATAATGCCGGCATTAATATCCTTAAGGATCTGTTCACGTGACAGATCCTTAAGGAGTGTAAAAAGTTTTGGTTTTAACATTTACTTAGTGCGCACCCCTCAGTATGCGCTGTTGCGAATCATCAGCTTTGAATCATAAGGAGCCGGCTGACCGCCAAGATATTTATGAAACCATTCAAGATGAGAGTTATAATACAGAGGCATTGAACGGAGATTGCTTGGCCAGTGACCGTCATTCTTATATACAATCAAACGTGAATCAATACCGAGTTTCTGCAGTGCAGTGAAGTATTCAAGACTTTGTGTATATGAAACCCGATAATCCTTTTCACCGGTAATAACAAGTGTCGGGGTACCAAAATCTTTTACATATTCGGAGGGTGAAAATTTCTTATATAAATCTGAATTCCATGGCTGACCGCCAAGATCCCACTCAGGAAACCAGAGTTCTTCGGTTGTTCCGTAAAATGACTCAATGTTATATAAACCCATCATGCTTACAAAACACTTAAAGATACCTGATTTACCCTGTTTTGCCTGCAGCCAGTTCATCATATATCCGCCATAAGACCAGCCCATAGCGCCTACTCTTTTTTTGTCTATATATGGCAGGTTAGCAAGATGTTCAGTTACTTTCATAACATCTTCATACACTTTACCGCCCCAGTCTTTTGATATGGCACTGGTATAATCCTGTCCGTATCCGGTTGACCCGTGCGGATTCGGGAATGCAACAACATATCCGTAACCGCCATACATCTGACCGTCCGCGCGATATGCATCCTGCCACTGGCTTTGCGGTCCGCCGTGCACGTTAACAACAAGCGGATATTTTTTTGTCGGATCAAATCCGTGCGGTTTTACAAGAAGTACGTGCACTTTTTTACCCGCTGCACCATCTATCCAAAGATGTTCCATCGGTCTGAAATCCACCTCATCAAGAAGTGCATCATTAAATGAAGTAAGCTGTGTTTCTTTTTTTGATGCGAGATCAAACACATAAATCTCACCCGGTTTGTGGTTCAGTCGGTAATTAAGAAAAAGTTTTTTGCCGTCAGGGGAAACGGAAAATGCACCGACACTCAGATCACCGGTAACTTTTTCAATTACATTTGAGTTAATGTTAATCTTATATATTGGCGAATATCCTTTTACATCTCCGGTAAAGTAAATGGTTTTTGAATCAGGCGCCCAGACGATGTCATTCACCCAGTTATCAAAAGATTCACTGATAATCTTATGGGTTTTGGTGCTGACATCATATATGGCAATGCGGAATTTATCTGCCTCAAAGCCGGGCACTAACTGAGTCCGGTAAGCAAGATACTTCCCGTCTGGTGAAAAAGCCGGGGTTCCGTCCCATGCTTTATTTGAAGCTGTTATATTCTCTCCCCCCGGAGTTCCAATCGCTGTCATCCAGATATCTGCATTGGTTGTAGCTGCCTGATCTTTTTCCCTGTTCGAGACGAACACGACTGTTTTATTGTCAGGTGAAAGAAGAAATCCGGTTCCGCCGCCTGCTGAGAAAACCGGGGACTGCCATTCGCCCGGCGTCAGGTCAATTAATTTTTTATCTGATAATGAATACTGAAATACATGTGAATATTTTCCGCCTGTATATGCAGTCCAATGTCTGAAGAGCAGCTCATCTGCCATATTCGCCTGGATGGGTCCATTCTCAGAAGCATCAGTAAACTTCTTGTTACAGTCCATATCTGCACCGCAGTCAGGATAAACCTCAGCAGAAAACAGAAGAGTCTTGCCATCTGATGAAAGTACCGGCGAACTTATTCCGGTATATATATCAGTAAGCTGTTCCGTCTTTTTTGCTTTAAGATCATAACTGAAAAGCTGTGTTGCCCCGCCGGCGGTTTTTGTGTAATAGAGCAGGTTGTCATCACTTCCCCAGAACGGAGAAGATTCACTTCCTTCTCCCAGATCAAGCTCCTGCTGCCCGGATCCGTCTGAGTTCATCAGCCATACTGCGGTATTGGCCTTTCCGGTTTTGAGGGTGAGATTAGTAACCGTAAATGCAATCTGACCACCGGAGGGAGATAGCGAGGGACCGCTTACACCTTTAACACGGTAATGGTCCTCAAGTGTGTATGCCCTCTTTTGCGGGAAGAGAGAGACTGTTACCAAAAAGATAACGAAAAGCACTAATTTTTTGTTCATATCACTAAGCCGTAAAATTTATTTGAATAATTGGCTCAAAAATCGATAAATTCGCAGTAATAATGAAACTTCAGGGGGAAAAAGAATAGAATTAACTAAAAGAAAATACATGAGCGGTAAATATCATATTCAGAGAAAGCCCGTAAGGATACCCGTACCTGACAACAAGATCATTCTTGAGCACTTTGGAAATGCCTCAGTTCAGGTCGGTCCTTTCAGCGTTGCTCACATGACTGCTCCGCCAGGATGGAGCGAACCCTTCCAGACTCCGGATTTTGATGAAGTAACTTTCGTGATCCGGGGTAAAAAGCAGTTTGAGATTGACGGGCAAGTCATTGTTCTTTGCAGCAAAGAGTCCATCTGCGTTAAGGCAGGAACCCATGTCCGGTATTCAAATCCTTTTCAGGAGGAATGCGAATACCTTTCCTTCTGCACACCGGCATTTTCTGTTGATCGGGTTCACAGGGAGGAATAAGAACCCGGCTGACAGATCATTATGGGCGTCAATGGTTCAATGACGCCCTTTTGTTTTTAAAGAACCCTGATTTTATATATACCTGTTTACACCTGGTATTATGCCTTTGGCAGCCGTTCCAGATAAGAAGAGTTGCTCAGTACAGCAAAGGTTTCCGTCTTTCTGAGGTCATCAAGCGTATAACAGTTCATGTAACTCATCGAACTTTTCAGCCCGTCTGATATACTGTTAATAACATTCCTGACAGTTCCCTTATAAGCAACCATAGTTTCCTCCCCTTCAATAAATTCATTACGCATCTTAACGCCGAACGAAGCCGACCCGCGGTATTTTTTCCAAAGCTGACCGTTATATTTAATAACCTCCCCCGGAGTTTCCTTAGTTCCGGCAAGCATTCTCCCCAGCATGATTACATCTGCCCCGAGTGCAATTGCTTTGGCCACATCACCCGGACTTTTTATTCCGCCATCTGCAATAATCTCAATATCAATTTTCTGTTCTGCTCTTGTTGTCAGTACGTCGAGCAGAGATGTAACCTGACCTATTCCGATACCTGTCTGAATTGAAGTTGAGCAGACGCTTCCATTGCCGATTCCTACTCTGACTGAGTCAGCCCCAGCATCTTTTAACTGTCTGAGAGTGGCTCCGTGGGCGGTGTTACCCACCATCAATTTTGGATTAAACTTCTGTTTAATGTGCTCACATTTAAGCAGCACTTCGCGGTTGTTTGCATTAGCGGTATCAATGCAGATGACCATTCCTGCTTCGACGAGCCGTTCTGTAACGTCATCTTCGGTATTAAGCCCTATTGCCGCGCCTAAAACACCGGCCCCGCCGTTCTGAACATTTATTACTGTTTCGAGCGATGAGTCAAAACGATTAAGAATACCGAGGCAGCCCGATTCAGTAAGCGCTTTAGCCATCTCGATCCCGGTTACTGTATCCATCGGACTTGATACCACCGGTACAGACAGTTCTATTCCCATGAAAAAGACTTTTGTATTTGCTTCGGTGCGCGATTTTATGGTTGATATTACTGTCGGCACCAGACTGATATCATCGTAAGTCAGCGCCTGAAAAAATGAATTGAGTTCTTTTTTTGTATATAACTTCATAGTTCAACTTAAAGTATTAATTCCAGTTCATCAAGGACGGAGTTCATTCTTGCCGCCACTGCTGCAACCGGCCCGGGTTTAGTGAGGTCAACACCCGTCCTTCTGAGTATCGGCAGAGAATAATCAGAACTTCCGCTCTTTAAAAACTGTATATATTTCGGTATAAGCTCATCCGGATTCTTTTTAAGCAGCCGGTTCAGTTCAGCAGATGCCGCGAATCCGGTCGCGTACTGATATACATAAAAATTATAATAAAAGTGTGGAATTCTTGCCCAGGAAAAAGTTTCCGGCTGCCCCATATCCATGGCCCCTCCGTTAAACTTATTATAAACACGGGAGTATGCTTCGGACAATTCTCTTGCCGAGAGGAACTCTCCTTTTTCGATACGGCTGTGCGTTTCAAGTTCAAACTCAGCAAACATGGTCTGGCGGTAAAACGTTGTTGTAATATCATTCAGATACTTTTCCAGCAGAGCTCGTTTGGTATCTGCGTCAGCTTTTTCAATCAGATAATCAAACAGAAGCGCTTCATTAAATGTAGAAGCAATCTCAGCCAGAAAGATCGTATAATCAGCATAAATAAAGGGCTGATTGTTCCCTGAATACGTTGAGTGAACATTATGCCCTATCTCATGCGCCAGGGTAAACACATCATTCAGCAGACCGTTCCAGTTCATCAATATATACGGCTTCATTCCGTGTGCAGCCCCTGATGAATAGGCACCGCTTCTTTTTCCGCGGGTTTCATATACATCAATGCGGCGTTCATCGTAAATCGCTTTTACGGTTTTTACATACTCCTCTCCCATCGGCTTAAATGCCTCCAGAAGTATTTCAAATGCCTCATCAAAAGTGTATTTCTTTTCAGCACCGGCAGCAAAAAGCGAAACATACATATCATAAGGATGTATCTTATCCGTACCGATCTTTTTCGCCTTTATCTCAACCCAGCGGTGCATGGGCTTGAGATTGCTGCTGACTGATTCGAGCAGATTTGTATATACTTCAACCGGAATTGCATTTTTTTCGAGTGCCGCCTCAAGCGAGGATGCGTAATTTCTCGTTTTTGCGTAAAAAGCATCCTTCTTCAGTGCATTGTTCAGAAGCACTGAGAAAGTATTGGCAAAAGCTTCAAACGGTTTCAAATACGCAACATATCCGCGTTCCCTGAAACCGCGGTCTTTTGAGTAAAGAGCAGAATAATAACGACCATGTGACATTCTGATGGTGTTCCCTTCTTCATCAGTTGTCTCAGGAAACTCAATATCACTGTTTGAAAGTATTGAAAAAGCATCATATCCGGCCGATGTTATCTCAGCAACCGATGCAAGCAGACGTTCCTGTTCAGCATCAAGCACATGATGTTTCGTGCGAAACAGATCATCAAAATAATGGCGGAATCGTGTGAGATTCTGGTTCTCTGTAAGCCATACGTTCAACAGGTCTTCGTCAATGGTCAGCAGTTCGGGTCTTATGAAAGATGATTTTGCCCCCAGAGTGGCATAAAGCGATTTCACCCTTTCATACATTGCCTGGTACGTGTTATCTCTTAAATCTGTATCTTTTCTGAGCATAGCATACAAATGAAGCCGTTCAAGCGCTGAACCCGTTTTTTCGTCCATCGTCAGACATTCAAGCAGGATTTCAGGGCTTTCGCTTAATTTACCTTCAAACAGAGCGTATTTTGCCCCTCTATCCTCTGTTATCTGAAAAGTTTTTTCCCATTCAGCGTCTGATGAAATTACGTGCGAGATGTCCCAGGTATAGCGTGGTTCAATCTGCGCTCTCTCAGGCAAAGTCCCTGTTTCATCTTTAAAAAATACTTTTGGTTCAGTGATCATATAAAAAAACTACATTCTAAAAAAACAACGTTGTAAAATAAGGAGAGAAACGCCATATCCCTCAAAAAATCCCCTCCCCCTCAGAAAATTACCCTAATCTGTAAAGGGGTGCTTGTCTTCAATTTTTACCCCATCCGGAGACCCCCCGGCTCTGCCACTGGTACATCGCCACAATTTAAGGTCAGAAATGCGCCCCCATGAGAGCTTTAGTCTCACCTGAGTTCAGCCAGAATGTCACCTAAATAGTGAAATTTATTGACTTTAAGGGGTTTTTGCGGTAACTTTAATGTCTTATTTTTTTTAATCCTTAAATCCGATTGAGTTATGAAGAAATACACCTTCAGGATTGTAATCATTGTCTGTGCGCTTGTTCTCAGCATCTATAAGTTATACCCGACTTATCAGGACTATGCTAACACCAAAGACATTGAAAAAATCCTCTCTCAAAAATCCGATAGCATTAAAACCGCTAACCCCGGTATCTCTAACGACCAGTTAACAAAACTACTGACCGAAGCTGAAGACAGTATAAAACTTGCTGATCCTGAAATTCGCGAAGCCAGATTGAACAGAATAAAGCTTGGTCTTGATCTTCAGGGCGGTATGCGTGTCGTTCTTGAAGTAAATACAGCCAAATTGCTTGAAAAAATAGCGACTAATGTTGATGATGATTTCCGCGCAATTCTCGATGCGGCTTCGGCAGAAGCTGCTATTTCAGAGGAGTCTGTAGTTGATATTGTTTACAGAAAGTTTCAAGAAAAAAACATCAGAATCAGCAGATACTACGGCTCAATCAGATCTGAGGACTCAGAAATTCTTGCGGACTTAAGAACACAGACTGAAGACGCGGTCACACGCGCAATGCAGATTATCAGAAACCGCGTTGACCAGTACGGTGTTTCCGAACCAAGTATCCAGAGACAAGGCGACAGAAGAGTGATTGTTGAACTTCCGGGTGTTGCAAAGGAAGAAGAAGCACGCCAGCTCCTGCAGGGTACCGCGCTTCTGGAGTTCAAACTTCTTAAGGACCCAGACTACGCTATCACCATCATACAGAAAGTTGATGAAGCTTCCGCAGGGAAAGTTGTAACTGATACAACTCTTGCAAGCGATACTGCCACAGTAGCAGATACCACAAATAATACCACTGCATCTGCTGACACTTCAAATCCGGAAAATATGACCGCAGAGCAGTTCGCCAAAGAACATCCTTTTTTCGCCCTTGTTCAATATGATCCCCAGTTCCGATCAACTGAAGGTTATGTAAACAAAGATAACCGCGCTAAGGTTGAACAGCTTCTCGCATCAGACGAAATAAACAGCATCATTCCTGAGACTGTCGAATTCCTTTTCAGTGCAAAGACCATTAAAGATGCTGAATCAGGTCAGGAGTTCTATCAGCTTTTTCTTGTTAATAAGGCGCCTGAACTTACCGGCGGTGTTATTACAAACGCTCTTGCAACACTTGACCCGACAAACTCAAATCCGATAGTAAATATGGAAATGAGTTCAGAGGGTGCTATTGAGTGGTCCCGGATCACCGGTGCAAACGTTGGCAAAAGATGCGCAATCATATTGGATGGCGCAGTTTTTACCGCTCCAACCATTCAGGGTAAAATTCCGGGTGGTCGGTCACAAATCAGCGGTATGGAAAATCTTGATGAAGCAAAGCTGCTGGAAATCGTCTTAAAAGCCGGTGCGCTCCCTGCCCCGGTTGACATCATTGAAGAAAGAACCGTCGGACCCTCACTCGGACAAGACTCAATTTCA
The DNA here is from genome assembly GCA_020848375.1 of Ignavibacteriaceae bacterium. Lineage (GTDB taxonomy): Bacteria > Bacteroidota > Ignavibacteria > Ignavibacteriales > Ignavibacteriaceae > H2-BAC3. The sequence goes on along the minus strand of JADLAF010000082.1, from coordinate 1,346 downwards.
AAAGGATTTAATTCTGCTATCTTCGGCTACCTGATTGTTGGTCTCTTTATGATACTCTACTATCGTCAGGCAGGCGGTATTGCAGCATTCTCACTGATATTCACGGTAACCTTAATCTTCGGCGTTCTTTCAGCTTTTATGGCAACTCTTACACTCCCTGGTATTGCAGGTATCATCCTCACCATGGGTATGGCCGTTGATGCAAATGTGCTCATATACGAAAGAATAAGAGAAGAACTGGCTATCGGAAGAACGCTTCGTGCTGCAGTTGACGGCGGGTTTGCTAAGGCCTACTCAGCAATCATTGATTCAAATATCACAACAATGATTACCGGAATTGTTCTCTTTCAGTTCGGAACCGGACCGATTCAAGGATTCGCTCTTACACTAATGATCGGTATTCTTACCAGTTTATTTGGTGCGCTTGTTGTAACCAAGGTCGTACTTGACTTTCTGGTTGATAAAGGTTACAAGGTTTCATTAGGATAATTTCAGGAATAAGGAGTTTTTAATAATGCAAATATTTCATAATCTTAATGTTGACTGGATGGGAAAAAGAAAATTTTTCTACATCCTCTCAACGGTTATTTTCACGTTAGGTCTCATTAATATCATTTTCAGAGGACTGGCGTTCGGAATTGATTTCCGCGGCGGTACAGAACTTGAAATTGGTTTTAATAAGCCGGTTAATATATCTGAAGCAAGAAATGTGCTTAACAGTATCGGGCTCGGTGCACTGGAAGTGAAGACTTTCGGAAGCGAGACCGGTATTCTTGTCAGAACCGATATGCAGACCATCCCCGCTGAGATTTTTCCGAAAGTGCAAAGCAATATTGAATCAGCAATAAAAACCATTATGCCCGATTCAACATTTACCATCTCCGAAAAAGCTGAGAATTCAATCATTTATAACTTCACTTCTCCTGATGCCGCAAACCTGGCTGCTGAAAAACTGTTCATCGCAGGATACCAGACCGGTAAAGTATCTGAAGAACTGGACAATACTCAGGTAATTGTCCGTGTTGGTATTGCTGACTGGATTAAAGAAAATCTGCGCAAGAAATTCAGCGGGTACACGTTTGAGATTCTCAGATCAGAAGTTGTAGGACCAAAGATCGGTAATGAGCTTAAACGGGATGCACTTATCGCAATTGCAGTTTCGCTTATCGGTATTCTGGTTTATCTCGGCTTTCGGTTTAAGTTTATCTTTGCGCTCGGCTCAGTTGTCGCGCTGTTCCATGACGTGCTCATCACGCTCGGGCTTTTCTCTCTTTTTTACGGATTAATACCCGGACTTAACCTTGAGATAAGTCTGACTGTTGTTGCAGCATTTCTTCTGCTTATCG
>JADLAF010000081.1 GCA_020848375.1 Ignavibacteriaceae bacterium | reverse complement strand
TTTCAATTTTCAATTTTCAATTATTCCACTTGTTCTTTCAGCAGATCTGTCAATTTTTTGGCGATTTGCCCAAACCGGTTAAGATAGTCTTCCTGAGCGCGGCGGATGACTTCGTGTGCTTCGGCTTTGTTATATATATGGGTTATTTCACACTTCGGTGTGGCTGAGCCGGGGATTTCTTTATAGGTCAGGAAATAATGCTGCAGGCGGTCAATTACGGTTTCGGGTACTTTGTCAATATCTGCAAACTTACCATAAATAGCATCATCTTTCAGGACAGCTATAATTTTATCATCTGCTTCATTGCCGTCTAGCATTCTGAATCCGCCGATGGGTATTGCCTCAAGTATCAGATCACCGTGGGAGATAGTTTTTTCAGTCAGGACACAGATATCAAGCGGGTCACTGTCTCCTTTAATTCCTTTTTTGCCTGTCTTCTCCATACAATAGTCAGCCGTCTTTCTTCCGCAGTAGGTCTGGGGTATCAAACCATACATGGAGGGGATTATGTTTGAGTATCGTTGTGGACGGTCAACTTTCAGATAGCCGGTCACTTTGTCAATTTCATATTTAACCGTATCAGTTTGTACAATTTCTATAAACACCGTCAGGATTTCAGGGGCATCTTTTCCAATGGAGATTCCATGCCAGGGGTGTGGTTTAAAGAGCTGCCCCATCATCAGGGCGATGCGGTCAATACTCTGGTCGTTCAGTTTTTTCATTGCAGTAATAGTTTTAATTTCTGTTTCAAAAATACACAGTTGCCGGATTCAACAGACCGGCTGGGGGAAATAATGATGATAATTTAACGAGGAGAGGAATACTGTGTGATGCGGGTTACTTGCCTGAAACTTTTTTGAGTTTTGCTATCTGGTCACGTAGGTTTGCTGCTTTTTCGAATTCAAGATTCTTGGCAGCTTTATACATCTCATCCATCATCTGCTGGATGATATCTTCCTTTTGTTCAGTGGACATATATTTAATGATTGGCTCAGCAACCATGCCGAATTCCAGATCATCCTTAGTGGCGGCACCGTCCCTCTTTCTTACATCTGCGATTGAGGTTGAACTCATAATCTCCTCGCGACTCTTCAGAATGGTTTGTGGTGTGATGCCGTGTTCAATATTATACTCAGTCTGCAGCTTGCGTCTGCGTTCTGTTTCACCCATCATCTTAGCCATTGAGTTGGTGATTTTGTCTGCATAGAGGATAACTTTACCGTTCACATTACGCGCGGTTCTTCCTGCGGTCTGCAACAGCGAACGTTCAGAGCGGAGGAATCCTTCCTTATCAGCATCAAGTATCGCAACCATTGAAACTTCCGGCATATCAAGTCCCTCCCTCAGGAGGTTAACACCAACCAGCACATCAAAATCACCCAGGCGCAGATCTCGCAGGATTTCAACCCGCTCAAGCGCATCAATACCACTGTGTATATACCGGACTTTTATATTCATCCGTTCAAGATAATCTGTCAGGTCTTCCGCCATTTTTTTGGTGAGTGTAGTAACCAGAACCCGTTCTTTTATTTCGGCACGTGATTTTATTTCGCCGATCAGGTCGTCAATCTGCCCCTTAACCGGGCGGATAATAATTTCCGGGTCAATCAGTCCGGTCGGGCGGATGATTTGTTCAACAATGACTCCGCCGGATTTCTCCAGTTCAAAGTCAGCAGGAGTAGCGCTCACAAATATCACCTGATTGAGCATCGACTCAAACTCTTCAAATTTCATGGGACGGTTATCAAGCGCTGAGGGGAGCCGGAACCCGAAGTTCACCAAGTTTTCTTTTCTCATACGGTCTCCGTTATACATTCCGCGTAGCTGAGGCACTGTTACGTGGGACTCATCAATCACGAGCAGATAATCTTTCGGCAGATAATCAAACAGGCAGAATGGACGGCTGCCGGGCTTCCGTTCATCCATGTGGCGGGAGTAGTTTTCAATGCCGGAGCAGTAGCCCACTTCCTTCATCATTTCAATATCAAACCGGGTGCGCTGCTCAAGCCGTTGTGCCTCAAGCCATTTTTCTTCACGGCGGAAGAATGAAAGCTGCTCCTCAAGTTCTGCTTCAATATTCTTGATGGCTGCCATCAGTTTATCTTTATTCGAAACGAAATATTTGGCTGGGTATATATGAACACTTTCAGTTTCGCTGATTACATCCCCGGTGACCGCATCAATTATGCTCAGCTTCTCAATCTCATCTCCCCAGTACTCAACCCTGACTGCTTCTTCATACTGATACGCAGGAATGATTTCAATGACATCACCTCTTACCCGGAAGGTGCCGCGGGTGAAATCAACATCATTGCGGACAAAGTGGATATCAATCAGATTTCTGAGAAGTTTCTTGCGAGGGAGTCCTTCTCCCTTTTGCAGGAACATAATCTGATCGGCAAACTCCTGCGGGGCGCCTATACCATAGATACAGCTCACGCTTGCAACGATGATGATGTCATTTCTCCCCTCAATCAGAGAAGTGGTTGCTTTAAGCCGGAGGCGGTCAATTTCGTCATTGATGGCGAAATCTTTTTCGATATATAAGTCGCTCGAAACCACATACGCTTCCGGCTGGTAGTAGTCATAATAGGAGATAAAAAACTCAACGGCATTGTTCGGAAAGAATGACTTCAGTTCTGAATAGAGCTGAGCAGCCAGAGTTTTATTATGGGAAATAACAAGTGTCGGCTTGTTAAATTTCTTTATGACGTTAGAAATAGTGAAAGTTTTTCCGCTTCCGGTCACTCCCAGCAGTGTCTGGAACTTATCCCCCCGCTCAATTCCCTCAGCCAGTTCGGTTATAGCTTTGGGCTGATCACCTGAGGGCTGATATGATGAAACTAATTCAAAGGGGCGGAAAGGGGCTTTCACCTATTCGGGGACAACTTCAGCCGCGTGGAAGTAGTCCTTATGCAGGTGTCCTCGCAGGGTCACGGTCTCAGCGTTTCTGATCTGTTCAACCGTCACGCCGCCGGCCTGAATTTTAACAACCTGCCCTGCTTTGTCTTTGCCGTAGAATACCACACCCCCTTGAGGATCGGGCAGAACTTCCCGTTCTTGGGCAACATATACTTTAATATCCTTATTGGCGTTATTATTAGTGTCAAAGTCAGCGAAAGAGCCGATTCCCTTGTTCGGGTTGAGATAAAAGAAGTAGATTATAGATACAACGATAACAACCAAGACCGGGACAATAAATTTCTGAAGATTTTTCATTCGGTTAAGTTTATTTATTTAAATTTTAAAGATATTTTCAAAAAGTTAATATTTCAACAGAATTAGAGAGGCATGACGGAAAACAGGGCGAAAAAACATCTGGTCCTTTCCCCACGCAGGAGGGTATTTACTGCTTCGCTTGCCGGACTCATCTGGCTGGCGGCTTATTTTTACGGCAAGTACTTTTTTCTTAAGTTTGCTTCTCCTGTTCAATCCAGTGAATGGGACCTTGCCCACGCCATTCACTTTTTTGCTACTCTGGTTGTTATTATCAATTCTTTTTTGTCTGATAACCTCGTTCCGGCTGTTAACTGGAGCGCATTCGGAGTAATATTTTTTCTTTCTATTCCGACCTATCTTATGACCATAACCGGCAATCAGATATATTCCTATGTAACCATTTTGGGCATTCTTTCATCTTTTGTCATCATCGGGTTCTTTGTCATAAGATGGATGCGCGGAGACTGGGACTAATGTGAAATTTTCAAAATTCCTGCTTATTTTTATCTTCATCAGCGGATTTCTTGCTGTTGCTCTCGGTGCATTCGGGGCTCATTCTCTCAAGGATGTTCTTACGGCGAAAGGACTGGAGAACTGGAAAACGGCTGTGTTATATCAGATGTTTCACACGGCTGCACTGATCGGCATCTTTTCCCTGAAAAGTGTACCGAAATATACCGCATGGTTTTTTATGATTGGTATTGTTCTTTTTTCCGGATCGCTTTTTGCCTATTCTCTGACAGGTATCAGTTTTCTGGTGATTTTAACACCGCTGGGGGGAGTTTCATTTTTAGCCGGGTGGCTTGGTTTGATTATTTACGCAGTGCGGTTGAAGTAGAAGAGGATGAATTAGGGGGAATTACGAAAAATAATTGCGATGGATGAAATTTGGTGGGTCTTGAAGCCGGAAATATTGTCACCCGTTCCGGGTTAGGGATTCGGATTTGGATCGTGTTTTTACAATAATATCACCCGTTCCGGGTTAGGGATTCGGATTTGGATCGTGTTTCTACAATAATGTCACCCGTTCCGGGTTTGGGATTATTGAATCGTGTTTCTACAATAATGTCACCCGTTCCGGGTTGGGGATTCGGATTTGGATCGTGTTTCTACAATAATGTCACCCGTTCCGGGTTGGGGATTATGGAATCGTGTTTCTACAATAATGTCACCCGTTCCGGGTTGGGGATTCGGATTTGGAATCGTGTTTCTCCGGAGTCGGGGGAAAATTCACAATTCACCATTCAAAATTCACAATTATTTTTTATCCATTATTTAACGACCCGCAATTTGAAG
>JADLAF010000080.1 GCA_020848375.1 Ignavibacteriaceae bacterium | reverse complement strand
GGTTATCTGACCAACTGGACAATTTCGCAAACCAGTCTATTTAAGGCAGCAGTATCCATGTATGGTATCTTCAGCTTTTTCACCGACTGGAGTAACTCTTGGCAGCCCGTCTTCGAAAAAATGTACTTCGGTTACTACTACTGGGAGCGCCCGATTGATATGAGCAATCTCTACGTAAACCGCTCGCCTGCTTTCTATGCAGATAAAATCAAAACCCCGACTCTCATCTTGCAAGGAGAAAAGGACCTTTACACAGATGTCTCTAACTCCCGCGAAATGTTTCAGGCATTAAACACACTGGGCGTGCCGGTAGAATTTGCCCTCTACCCCGGGGAAGGGCATGGCATAAGAAACAAACCATATCACTATGCAAATGTATTGAGCCGCTCAGTCGCCTGGTTTGAAAAGTACTTGAAATAATCAGTTTGCTCATACATCATGATTTCGGGCAGGAGTATCATTATTCCTGCTCAATTCTATCATATATTTCTTTCTCGCTGGCAACTAATGAACAATTAGAGGCATCGCAGAAATTCCTTCTGGCAGACCACCCGCAGGGTAATGTATCATTTCATTGATTTGAAAGGCAAGAGGCGTTCTTTCTGTGCAAAAGTCCTCTGAAAAGTAATATATAAAAAGTGCCCCTGCTCACAGCGCAGAAAAGATTTTCTAAAATTTGTTTTTCTTCACATGATATGTAAAACTGCGGACATAAATTGTCAGCAGACATTCACAAATAAAAAAGAGGACTATTCATGCAAAAGCATCTACTGTTTCTGTTGGCTGCATTAATTTTAAACCCCATGCTACTGGCTCAGCTCAGTGCACCTAACGTTGAAAATGTTTATGGGGGAAGGATAAATGCAATCACCGGATATACTCATTCGGCGGATACCACCAGAATCTTTATCAGTACAGAGAGTGCCAATTCAATATTTTACGCAGATGTTTATCAGCCATCAGCCGGTAGTCCGGTGGTCGGCTCATTCATTAAGCTGCAGTCAGCCGATGCTGATAATAATTTCGGCGGAGCTGTTAAGTCATTGGCAGCACACTCAAGTGGTTACCTCTTCTGGGGCTGGAATGATGGGGTCTATACAGCAAATCCGGCAGCCGCAGCCGCAACAAAGATTATATCAGGCGGTAATGCTGTTGTCCTTATTGAAAATTCAGTGATGCTCGCATTAGATGGCGGCAATCTTCATACCGGAACAATTGATGCTGCTGGGACTTATACACCTGCATCAGGTTCTCCTTATTCAGTTTCACTGCCCCCTTCAATGTATTCCATTTCGGTTCATCCTTCAACCGGTATTGTTTATTTTTTCAGTGCCGGGGCTTCTCCTTCGCTCTATATTTCATCCACTGCTTATAATGTGATAAGTTCTACTACCACTTACACGTCCGTCTCACTGTCTCCGTTAGGAACTGCAACTGATTGGACCGGATTCGGTATAAGTCCTTCCGGACGTCTGTTTGCTGCTGGTCATTCAAGCGGCAATAAATATATCGCCTATTCTGATGATGGCGTCTCCTGGACAATAGTAAACACAGGCATACAGGGTGTTACCGGTTCCAATATATCATTCGGAGGCACCTCCGCTTCATACTATGTCTATTCATCAGCGGTTTATAGCAATAATATGGGTATTGCAGGAAGTTGGCTGAATTTTGGGAACCCCGGAGGTATGGAAACTCATCCGAATGACGGTTCCACTTATGTTGATCCTCTCAACTACCAAATGGTATATATGACAACCGATCAGGGTATTGGCGCATCTGATAACAGAGGAAGTTCGATATTTGAAATAAATGATGGTGTTGAAGCAGTACAGGTTGACGATTTCGATATGACCGCCTCAAAAAATACGGCGTGGCTTGCTTCAAAAGCCGGTATCAGAAAAGTTACCAATTATCTAACTTCCCCACTCTGGACGAATGCAATTTTCCCGAACGGTGATGGCTCACCCTATTTCTCAGCAGAAATGATTCCGGGAGATACTAACTCCGTGTATGTCGGAAATCTTAGGGTATATAAGACTACCAATTCCGGTTCAACATGGAGTCAGGTGTTTACTGCAGAAACTGCACCATATAATTTCCCTTCAGTTGGTTCAGAAGTTCAGGCCATTGAGGTATGTGACTATGACCATTCTACAGTTTTTGCTGGATACTATCTGCAGGGCAGTTCAAAGGGAGGGCTTTTCTACTCAACAGATAATGGAAATAGCTGGTCACAGATTTTGCTTCATGCTGGCTCAACCGGGCAGGATGTGGATGTGTATGATATAGTATTCAATAAAGAAGGAGCAGACACCATTGCTTATGTAGGGGTTGAATATGATCTTTCTGCACCAACCGGAAGAAGTGTCTATAAGTTGACAAAAAACGGAGCAAGTTGGACTGTCTCACAAGATATGAATGGTTCCACAACAAGCACAGGCACAGTAATAGTTGCAACAATACGTGACCTCCTCGTATCTTCGACTGGTGACACTATTTTCGGCTGTGGTACTGATGCAGGAATTAATCACCCTATTGTTTACTATAAACCACTGACCGCAACCGGAAAATGGACCCCCTTTACCACATCCGGATTCCCATTTGTTTCTGGAAAACAAGGAAAAGCAATAAGTCTTGGGATGGACACTCTCTATTGTGCAGTTGACAATGAGATTTACTACTATCCCCTGAGCACTGCCTCATGGTCTCTTGGTTACACTTACCCTTCTGGCACGAACATAAATGTTCTTTATTATGATGATCTGTTAGTTGGTACGGGAACCGGACTTTTTGGTCATCATGGTCTGGCTTCTACCTCGGCTGATGAATCCGATTACCTGCCTGAAAATTTTGTTTTAATCAAAAACTACCCTAATCCATTTAATCCGGCAACAACCATCCATTTTACAATACCTGCGGCCGGACAAACTTACCTGAGAATTTATGACATCCTCGGAAATGAAATTAAAACTCTGGTCAGTGAACATAAGGAGGCGGGTGCTTATACCACAATCTTTGATGCCGGCGGGTTGTCTTCAGGTGTTTACATTGCAACACTTGAAACAGGTGTTCACAGGCAATCAATTAAAATATCTTTGTTGAAATAGAAGGTCACAAAAAATAGGGCGGGCGACTTATCAGCCCGCTCTTTTTTTTTAAGGGATCTTTCAGAAACAAAATTTTACAATATGAATCCAAAACTATTATCGCTTGGATTTAAATTTCAAGTGATCTGAGTGGGTTTTCGACTTTAATACCTTAATGGTCGAAAAGTCTGAACACCGGTCCGGAGGGGGGCTAAAACTTGGTGTCCGGACGGCTTTTCCATATTTTTGTATGGTAAATTTTTATTAACAAACCACGAGGGCTTATTGAGAACCATCGTTAAGGTTGTTATTTTCTTTATGATTCTGGTTATTGCAGGTTTTACAACAAAGACCGCGTTTTTAACCGAAGCATCCGAAGATCAGACGGTCAGTGCTGCTGAACCGGTAGTTGAAACCACTGAAACAGAGCCAGTTACAACGGTAGTGAGTTTCAATGACAAAGGGCTGCTCAAGGCATCCTGGTACGGACCTGGCTTCCATGGTAGAGTAACCGCGAATGGTGAAACGTATGACCAGGAAGCTTTTACAGCCGCCCACAAAAAACTGAAGTTCGGAACGCTGCTCAGACTGACCAATCCGAAAAACGGAAAGTCTGTCATCGTAAGAATTAACGACAGAGGACCCTACATTCCCGGACGGGAATTAGACCTCTCTAAAGGAGCTGCAAGAGAACTCGGTCTTATTCAAAAAGGTGTAGCTCGTATTCAGGTCGAGGAAGTAACTCTGCAAGGCGGCTTTAAGCCGGAAATCTCCCTAAATTAGTTATCAACTTCTCATAAAAACCCGGTTATAAGACCGGGTTTTTTTATTTTAAACCTCGATTTTTAATTTACTCAAGGAAACATGAAGCTCAACCTCGGATGCGGCAAGGATATTAAACCCGGTTATGTTAATCTCGACATCGTTGACTACGGCGGAAATGATATTCACGATATCAACACATTCCCCTATCCTTATGCTGAAAATACCTTTGATGAAATCTACTGTTCACACATCCTTGAGCATCTGGATAGTTTCCATAAAACCGTAACCGAACTCTTCCGCATAGCAAAACCCGATGGAACGATAATCGTTTATGCCCCGTTTTTCCTAAACACGAAATATTTCGGCGAGCCGGATCATAAAATTCCCTTTTCAATCCGTACCTTCGATAATTACGAATACATCGGAAACCGGAAACTGAAGTTTTACGAGCAGTGGAAGCTAAACCACCGCACCAACTACGAAGGCAAAGCCCAGTTTGAGGTGCTTGAGAAAAGATTTATCACCTCCCACTTCGCAGCCCTTAAGTGGATGGATTTTATAGTTAATATCGAACCGGTCATCTATGAAAGATTTTTCGCGGGTCTCTTTTCCCCCGAGGAAGTTTTCTTCAAATTGCGGGTCGTTAAATAATGGATAAAAAATAATTGTGAATTTTGAATGGTGAATTGTGAATTTTCCCCCGACTCCGGAGAAACACGATTCCAAATCCGAATCCCCAACCCGGAACGGGTG
>JADLAF010000079.1 GCA_020848375.1 Ignavibacteriaceae bacterium | reverse complement strand
CCGGTAAGGTCAACCGGTATCCGTGCCTTTCTTGTACTGTCATTTGCAGTTTTGATATTGCCAAGCCACTGACCGGTATAATCTCTCTGATTACTAATATGTGAGGCAATATATCCGTCATAACCGTTGTAACTTTCCTCCCAGAGTGTAGTATAATAAGTTGCAAATCCCTCGTTCAGCCAGATATGTTCCCAGTCACGGCAGGTGAGCAGGTCACCAAACCATTGATGGGCAAGTTCATGTGCAATCAAGCCATCAGAGGAGTAATTGGGTTTAACGCAATTGTCATGATTTATTCTTCTGTTAAGAGTAGTGGCGGTAATATTTTCCATGCCGCCCCACTCAAAATCCTGCACGGGTATCTGCGCATATCGCTTATAAGGATATGGAACCAGAAGCCGATTAAAGAAACGGAGCCTGTGCTCTGTTCTGCCGTATATCTAGGAATGGTAAGCGGTGCTCCAGTCAGACGGGAAAAAATGCTCAAGACGGGTGTTCTCAAGTACTTCTGTAACAACAGAATACTCCCCGATGATTACAGAAGAAAGATAATTGGAATATGGCTTCTCCATCCTCCAGTGCCAGGTCATATTGCCTTTGTTGTCTCTGGTTGTATCCTGAAGTATTCCATTTGAGCTGGTTATAAATCTCTGAGGTACGGTCAGAATGATTTCTGAAGTAAGTTTATCATCCGGCAAATCATAAGCAGGGTACCAGTAGCGGTTATTATTTGCCTGTCCCTGGGTCCATATCTGGTAAGGCATAGACGGGAAGTCTTTTGAAGGGGAAAAGAAGTACATTCCCCGCTCAGGAAGTGATGAATATTCTATTGTGAGAGTTAACGTATCTTTAGTGCTGTATTTTTTATCCATAGTTATGGAAAGATAGTCATCATCGGATATAAAATTCAGTTTTTTCTTCCCCAGAGTCACTGATCGTACCACTGTTGTTTTGCTGTGGAGCCGCAGCAGAGTGAAACCATCCCGCAGAGGTGTGAAGGTAAATTCGGATTTGCCGTTCACCTGCTTTTTTTCAAAATCAAATGCAAGATGCAGGGCTATATGAATCTGATCATAGTTCCGGGTTGCAGAATTCAGTTCGGGTGCAGGAGCCGCAACAATATATATTACTGAAAATAGAATAAAAAGAATGACGCCGGGAAACTTCAACAATCCTCCGTAGAAAGTTGTTTTACTATAGTTTTTGATACACTGGTTATTTCCGGGAACTTTGTCTTAAAATCATCACGCAATGCCGGTGCAAATTCATAAAAATATTTCTGAAGCGTTTTGTAATCCGGACTGACATAGTCTGCGTGGAGTTTCACTGTTTCAGTATCTGTTTCTGAAATAACCCCCATGAGCCGGGTGGAAAGAATGCACCCGGATTGCAGAGTTTGCTGAATATGAACACTACTCATCCAGTTGGTACAAAACTGCTCAGACAGATGAGGCACCTCTTTGACGTTATAATAAACAATCATTGGTTAATTTTTGGTAACCGCCCAGCCGGGTAAAACGGACAAGTCAATATCAAAAATGATGATTCCAAGAAAGTACACAAAAATAGTAATTAGAACCGAAGCAAAAAGGTTCAAAAATATTCCCGCTCGCGCCATCTCCGGAACTCTAACACGTCCGGATCCGAAAATTACTGAATTCGGGGGTGTAGCTGCCGGAAGCATAAAAGCCATGGAAGCAGAAAGTGTTCCTGTAATCATCAGAAGAAGCGGATTAATACCTGCTGCAACTGAAAAAGCCGCAAGAATAGGGAGTACCATTTCCGTTGTCGCGGTATTTGATGTTAATTCCGTCAGCATTGAAATAGCGACCGCTATCATAAAGGTAATAAGCAGAGGATGAAGCCCGCCAATATTGCTGAGCTGATTTCCTATATGTATGGAAAGTCCGGAAATAACAAATCCCTTGGCCAAAGCAAATCCTCCGCCGAAGAGCAGAATGATATCCCATGGTACTTTCCTGAAAACTTCTCCGTTGAGAATACGGCTTTCATGATCGTTGGATGGCATAATAAAAAGGAGCAATGCCGCAAAAATTGCGACAGTTCCGTCATTCAGATAGGAGGATTTAGGAAACAGCCCTGACCATCCCGGCAGTACAAATGCACCCAGATCCAACTCGGCACGGGTCATCCAGAGGAGAGCGGTTATAAAAAACACTGCTCCCACCAGTTTTTCCTCCTTTGATGCGGGACCAAGATTCGCCAGTTCTTTTTTTATGTGTGATTTGCCGAAAGTAGATATCCTGCCAACTTTAAAAAGAATCCTTGTGAGCAGAACCCAGGTAAACATTAGTAAAATAAGCGCGATCGGGAATGTCAAAAGAAACCAGTTCCCAAAATTTATCTCAGGAGCATTCGGAAAGATAATTGCAAGAATTCGCGTAAATGAGATATTGGGAGGTGTCCCGATTAATGTTGCCGTACCCCCTATTGAAGCCGAATAAGCTATTCCCAGAAGTAAAGGCAGCGCAAAGTTTCTTGTCTCATTACTTCCGGTTAGTTCCTCCTGCTTGCTGATAATTGAAAGTCCGATAGGGAGCATCATCACAGCAGTTGCCGTGTTAGACATCCACATAGAAAGGAATGTGGTTGCAATCATAAACCCAAGTATAAGTCCGCTCGGGCGTGAACCGACCACTGATATGATAGTCAGGGCTATCCTTTTGTGTAAATTCCACCGCTCCATGGCAAGTGCAATCATAAAACCCCCAAGATAAAGAAAAATAGTAGAGTTTATGTAAGATTCAGCAGTTTTATCCCCACTGTCAATCCCCAGTATCGGGAAAAGCACTATGGGGAAGAGTGATGTAACCGCCAGCGGAAGAGCTTCAGTAATCCATAGAATTGCCATGAGAGAGGCCACTGCTCCCATCGAGTTGATATGCTCTCCCTCTGTTCCTGTTGGAAGAAGAAAGTACACCAGGAGAGATAGAATTACCGCAGCGAATATGCTGATTGTCTGTTTTGTACGGCTTTTGGTCAATAATTGTACTAAAATTTGAAACGGAAGGTAAAATAAGATTTTCTTAAATTAAAACTGATAATTAAATCTTATTTCAGTACTCAGACCAGCGTAAGTTTTACTCCGCCGGAAGGATATTTTCTTAAGAAAGAGCGGCAAAGTAACCAGGATGAAAAAATGAAAAATATTTCAGAAATGAAAATTCTGATGTTTGTAGATGATGTGTATGAAGATTTGGAGCTATGGTATCCCAAACTGCGGCTTCAGGAAGCAGGTGCCAGAGTTGTAGTGGCTGGACCAGAAGCATGGAAAATCTATCACGGAAAGCATAGCTACCCCTGTAAATCAGACTCAGCAATCAGTAGTCTGAACTCTCAGGACTTTGATGCACTGGTAATCCCCGGAGGGTTTGCGCCTGATAAACTCCGCCGTGACCCTAAAGTGCTTGAAATAACCCGCGAGATTTTTGAACAGGGGAAGCTCATAGCGCATATTTGCCATGCTGGCTGGATTCCGATTTCAGCAAAAATTATGAAGGGATTCCGCTGCACCTCAACCCCCGGGATTAAGGATGATCTGATAAATTCCGGGGCTGAGTGGATTGATGCCCCGGTTGTTGTTGACAGGAATATGATTTCCTCCCGAAGACCGGATGACCTGCCGGAATTTTGTAAATCAATTGTTAACTATTTAACTAAGGAGGAATAATCATTTTGAAAAAAAGATTTTTATATATCGTAATAAATGCAGCGTTACTTTTACCCATCTTTCTAACCGGATGTTCTGAGGACCCTGCACCCCTGGCTGACCCGATTGACGCGAACCATAATGGTTTTGAAACGAGGGCTGTGGCAGAGGTTTTTGTATTGAACTGTGCTCTCAGTGGCTGCCATGCCGGGGCTTCGCCAAAAGGAGGTATCTCATTCGAAACATACGACAAAATGATTGCGGGCTCTGACGGGCGCCACACTTCTGATGATACTTCAGGCGGACATGGTCACGGCAAACTATCTGGTATATACACTGGCGGTGTTTACGGCGGTGAGGCAGTGGTGCCTTATAACCCTGAGGAGAGTCTGGTTTACCGGCTGATAACCGGAAATGTTGAGGATTCTACTCTTCGGATGCCTTATAACAAAAGTGCACTTTCTGAGTCCCAGATACTTTCAATCAGAAACTGGATTCTGAACGGCGCAAAGAATCATCACGGTGAAGTGCCCTTTTCAAATCCTTCCGTAAGAGCATATATATGCAGCCAAGGCACAGATCAGATTTATGTAATTGACGGAGATAAAAAACTTGTCTCACGGGTAATGAATCTGAGGACCGGTACGCAAATAGCTCCGCATAACGCAAAGATTTTCGGGGACTATTATTATGTCACCCAGATACGCGCGGGCAAATTGGTGAAATACCGTATAACAGACAATTCAGTGGCAGGGGAACTTGCCGGGCTTGAAGTCCCCGGAATGGTTGAGCTTTCCGCTGATGGTACAAAAGCATTTGTTTCCAAATCCTCAACAGCAACAGGTTCATATAACAGCATTTATGTTATTAATACAGCAACGATGCAGCTAATTAGTGAACTTGCCATACCAGTTTCCGGAATGCCGCACGGTATCGCCCTGAATTCAAGCGCTACAACGCTTTATGTCGCTAATCTGACGAAGGATAGAATAACAGTTCTTAACACGGTAACTGGTGACCCTGTCATTGATGATATTGTTATGTCATCAGGAGCGGGTTCAGTTCATGAGCCAATGCACATTTATGTTTCGCCGGATGATAAGTATCTTTATGTTACCTGCCGGAAATCAGATAAGTTGCTTATATACGATGCAGATAACGGGAATTTGCTCAAAGATATGCAATTTACATCACATCCCATGCAGATATCAATAGCGCCATCAGGAAACCGGCTTTATGTGAATCTGATGCACTCCGCTGAAGTTGCAGTTGTTGACTTTGCGGGAAGTGACTGGGCAGTTTCATCTTTAATAACCCATCCTAATTTTACTATGCTCTATGGTTCAGCGCTTAGTAATGATGGCAGATACCTGTTTGTTACAAGCAGTAACGATTTGAACGAATATAAACCGAGATACGCAGTTAAGGGAAGATTGCAGTCTTCAAATCTGGGCATAATAGAAACAGCAACCAACCAGGTAGTAAGGATACTTGATCTTGGAGCATACACAACAGGGCTGGCAGCGAGGTAATCAAATGAGTAATAAAAGAATAGCACTGTATCCAGGAACGTTTGACCCTGTAACACTGGGTCATATTGATATTATTAAACGCGCCTGTTTATTGTTTGATGCAGTGCGCGTGACAGTTGCAATAAATCCCTCAAAGGACCCAATGTTCAGCATTGAAGAGCGGCTCAGACTGCTCAGGGAAAGTGTTAAAGAGATCAGCAATGTTGAAGTTGATTCCTTTTCAGGGCTGGTGGTTGATCACGCCCGAAATACCGGAGCGGTCGCAATCATCCGAGGACTTCGTGCCGTGAGTGATTTTGAATATGAGTTTCAGATGGCCCTGATGAACCGCAAACTGGCCGAAGATATAACCACCGTATTCCTTATGCCGCATGAGAAATACACTTATCTTAATTCATCCATAATACGTTCACTCGCCCAGTTTAATGCTGATGTGGCGGATTTCGTCCCGCCGGTTGTGGCAGAAGCGCTGAAGGATAAAAGTAAGGAGTAGTTAGGAATTAGCAGGGTGGTTAAAAAACAGTTGTAGCCGGGGTAATCATTTTACAATGAAGAATGTCTCTTTATATATCTTGAAATATCATCAATGTTTTTAATAATATATTTATTGGTATACTTTAAACTGTTAAAGAATTCCAGTTGTTTCCCTTCCGGCTCAGTCTGGTATTTTACCTCGTAAACAGTCTTGTCTTTGGTAATAAAATCTATCTCAAGTCCATTTTCATAAAGATAAGCGGGTTCCCGGGGTTTTAGAAGGAGATAAACATAGTTTTCAAATAAACTACCTTTATCCCTGAATCCGGTAAAGAGTGTTCTAATTCCAATATCTGCTGCAAATATCTTTTTTGGTGCAAGCAGACGCTCGTTCGTTTTGCCATACCGGGGGACAAGATGTATAAGATATGTTTCTTCAAAATATTGTAAGTATCTCCGGGCAGTATCAGGGGAGAGTTTTAGAATATTGGCAAGCTTAGTAATGCTGTATCTTTTTCCCGCCTGTTCCATAAGCAGAAGTAGAAATTCTTTTAGCAGTATGGTGTCCCGAACTCCATGCTGTGCGGCAATATCCTTCATAAGAATATCGTCAACAAGTTCTTTAAGGTATTCACTGTCGCCCCGCAGCACATATTCTGGTATACCACCAGTCCTCATATATTGCTCAAAGTAGTAATCCTTAAGATGTTGATCTTCTGTTTTCACTTGTAATTCTTTGAAGTTCATATATTCTGGAAAATCAAGCGGTTGCACTTCAATTACTTTTCCCCTGCCCGTTATATATGCCTTGTCGCTTCTCAGAATGGACGACTGAGAGCTTGATGCATATATTTTGACATTATGGCTGTCATAGAGATTTTTTAGCTGCTGCTGGTAATCCTTTTGGTATGCAACTTCATCAAAGAAAAGATACACTTTTTCAGAAAACTTAACCCCATGTAACGTTCTGAATTCGTCTGTTAATTCGAGGAGATTGCTTTTTGAGAGCAGATAATCATCAAGACTGATGTAGAAAATATTCTGCGGTTTTACCCCCAAAACTGAAATTAAATGCTTAATAAGGAGTTTCAGAAGTGTGCTCTTGCCGATTCTGCGTAACCCGGTCAGAAAAACGATCTCTCGCAATGTTAGCGAGTGGATCATTTTTTCCATTAGCTTTGGGCGGTCAAATGCTTTTAGCTCGAAATCGGGTACCTCCCACCAGGGATTGTACCTATAGAATAACTGACTCATAGCTTAAAAATACGTAAAAATATGATAAAACAAGAATTTATACGATGAAATCGTATAAAAAGCCCAAAATTATACGATGCTATCGTATAAAAAGCCCCTAAAGTATACGATAGCATCGTATAAGTGAGTTTTCAGTAAATATTAGCAGTGTTATATGGGTGTTGTCTCATTGCAGATTTGGGTAATTTTACCTATGGATTTGCCATTAGTGGGTTTCCCCTGATTTGGGTCTTCTATCGGTTCTAACTAATTGGTCACCCACTATGAGAGTTCAGAAATCAGATTTGATAATAGCTTTATTGGTCGGTCACCCGCTTCTCCGGTTCGATAGTCAAATTAAAATACGCTTTATATAGACAGGTCTCCGCTATTGGGGGTACATAAAGTTAAAGGAAGAATGATTTATTCAGAATTCGATTAACTGCAGAATCGTGCTCCGCGAATTCATACTTCAAAATTCATAATTCATAATTCTTTTACACCAGTTTTGCGACCGCAGCTTTTATTCTTTTGATGGCTTCTTCTAACTGAGCCATTGAAGTAGCATAAGAGAAACGTATATATCCATCAGTCCCGAACGGGGAGCCGGCGACCGCTGCAATACGAGCTTCTTCAAGCAGGAACATGGAGAAATCCACTGAGTCCTTAATCACCTTACCGTTATATGATTTCCCGAAGAATGCTTTTATACCCGGGTAAAGGTAAAATGCACCTTCCGGCTTGTAGCAAGTGAATCCGGGAATCTTCATCATTTCATCAAAGAAATAGTTTCTTCTTTTTTGGAATTCTGTTCTCATCCGTTCAACTTCTGTCTGATCACCCAGAAGCGCTTCGATAGTTGCATACTGGCTGATAGCTGATGGACCGGAAGTGCTGTTGCTCTGGATTTTGTCCATCGCCTGTATTACTTCCTTTGGTCCGGCTGTATATCCAATTCTCCAGCCGGTCATAGCATACGATTTAGATACTCCGTTGACTAATATGGTTTTGGCTTTCAGTTCAGGGTCAATTGCAGGGAAGCTGATGAACTTAAAATCATCAAAGACTAACTTTTCATAGATTTCATCTGACAATACATAGAAGTTATGCTTTTTTACCACTTCGGCTATTGATCTCAGCCAGGTTTCATCATACGATCCGCCGGTTGGATTGGAAGGATTGCAAAGGATTAGCATTCTGGTTTTTGGGGTGATCACCGCTTCAAGTTCTTTAGCGGTGATGCGGAAACCGTTTTCTTCTTTCGTCATTGGAAAAACGCATACCCCGCCTGAGAGTGATACCATATCCGGATACGAGACCCAGTAAGGAGCCGGAATGATTACTTCATCCCCCTCATTGACCGTTGCCATCACCGCATTATATATACTCTGTTTGCAGCCGCT
>JADLAF010000078.1 GCA_020848375.1 Ignavibacteriaceae bacterium | reverse complement strand
GAGATGCCGAGCGGACCAGGTGTTATTAGTATTGAACTGATTGCGGAAATAGCAGCGGGTGTTCCGCCCGGGGTTTCAACATTTCTTCTCACGAGCAAAGTTACGGCCGAGGAAATAATTGAACAGCAGAGCCGCTGCCGGTGCAGCACACTGCAGTTAACCGACTATACCAAGCCGGAGGTGCATGATACACTGCGCGGAGCTTTACCGGGGATTAAGATAGTGCAGGTAATTCACGTTACAGGGGAGGAGTCAATATATACAGCACAGAAATATGCAGAAACAGCAGACGCACTTCTGCTTGACTCAGGTAATACCAATCTTGCGGTAAAAGAACTCGGCGGCACCGGGCGAACACATGACTGGTCGTTAAGCCGCCGCATCAGAGAATCAATTAACAAGCCCCTCTTTTTAGCGGGAGGTCTTAAGCCGGAAAATGTAAGCGAGGCAATTGAGGCGGTTTCACCATTTGGATTAGATATTTGCAGCGGTGTGAGAACGGACGGCAGGTTAGACCAGGAAAAGCTGGAGAAGTTTATTAAGGGGGTGAGGATTGTACATTAAACGAGAGGCAATTTTGTTTGAGTAACGACATTCCAGGACAAAAACGACTGTAAGGACAGTAGAGTGAACAAGAACTTCAGGAACGCATTATATATAAGTGGAGTTTTGACCAGACTGCTATTTAATCAGAAATTTATTACTGTTTAAGTGGTGTTTAGGACTCTGGTGTTGTTACCTGATAACCGGTTATAATTCGGGAGTTCACTTCGGTTTTTTGAATGCTTTGCAGGGCATCCAGGTGATAGCCCTGGAGCATTTTTAAAGCAGTGAGGCCAATCATCCGCCAGTCAAAGAGGATGCTTCGCTTTGAGGCATATTCAAGATCATATATATCAAGCTCATCGTAACTGACAGCACTGCTTCGTTTAAGCTGCCAGAGACCGGAGATGCCGGGGAGGCATTGCATCCTGCTGCGCTGCTCCATCAGACCGGGATATTTGTCGGCAATCATCGTTATATCCTCCATCATCAGCGGGCGGGGACCAATGATGCTCATCTTACCAGAAAAAACCAGAAGAAGCTGCGGGAGCTCATCCAGTCCGGTGCGTCTGAGAAACCGGCCGAGCGGCAGGAAATCTGAGCTTTCGACCAACCGGGTCTCATCAATTATACGAACTAAAGTTCCAGGTTTGAGAGTACGAATCTTAACGATACTGAAACTGCCGCCACGGATACCCACAGCGCGCTCCTGAATAAAAAACGGATTTACCTTCCAGAACAGAAGGACAATGAGACTATAGAGTGAGATAAACGGAAATGAAACCGTTATTAAAAATGAGGAGAGAATAATATCAGTAATACGTTTTAAAATGCAGAAAAGCATTGTACCTGGGTCAACTTTTTTTAGCAACAACTTTGAAAAAGATATAAGTTCCCCCGTTAACCCGCTCCGATTCAATCTTGCGGAGGGGATTACCTGACCGACTTACAAATTTTTCATCCTGAAAAATAGAGAGAATGGAAACATCCGTCAAGGGGAAAGTATATTCAGAGTAAAGTACTAACTTTCGGTGTTCGGAGACAGAGGAGCAGAAGAAACCCGTCCGGAAAGGGGAAAGCCCCATTTCCGGCGGTAATTTAAGAAAAACAACAGTGAAGCGATTCAGACCGAATGATCAGGCGGTGGCTGCTTTTTGACAAAAAACGCAACGATAAGGGTGGTAACAAGCCCCATAACCGGAGTGCCTATAACCACCTGGATAAGGTAGCTTTTCAGATTAAAAAACGCCTCCGCTTCTTCCTGTGTCATTTTTCCGTTTTCGACAGAGTAATTTATAGCGTTGGCAAAATATTCAGGAGAAATAACCTCAGAGGTTAAGTACTGAGTGAGCGGGCTGAAGAGCGTAACCACAAGTGTGATGATTACACCGGAAATAAAACCCTGTTTGTATGTCATATAACCACCGAAGGATTTTCCCCTTTTTTCAAGCAGGGCGAAGACGTACATGGCAATTGCGGGGATGGCAACAAAGTTTGTATATACAGCATGCTGGTCTATGTTCACGTCATGCAGCCCGGCGAGCCGCTCCATGACCATCCAGACAAGCATCATCAGAACAAACAGAACTCCCCACTTGATCTCAACGGAAAATTTACTCATGGTAACCTCTTTTTTTATGAGTATGATTGATGATGTTATTTAGATATTATTATAATCCGTGCAGGGGCATCAGATCGTATATACTCTTTACGTCTCGGAAGACTTTTTTCATGTCTAACCCCAGATCTTTCAGGCGCCCGGTGCGCACATCAAAGACCCAGCCGTGGATGTGGGGGAAGCCGGATGTGTACCAGGCACGCTGTACATGGTCAATCTTGATGATGTTGATGCACTGCTCCTGCACGTTAAGTTCAACAAGCCGGTCATAACGCAGCACTTCATCATCAATGGCATCAAGCTCTTCTCGGTGGAAGCGATAAACATCCCTGAGAGACTGTAGCCAGCTATTAAGCTGACCAAGGTCACGCGGATTCATAGCTGCTTTAACGCCGCCGCACTCATAATGACCGCAGACGATGATGTGTTTTACTTTAAGCTCGTTAACCGCATACTGCATAACCGCGTTTAGATTGTTGTCTGTACTGATAACTAAATTAGCCACATTACGGTGAACAAAGACCTCACCGGGTTGGGCGCCCATGAGCTCCTCAGCGGTCACCCGGCTGTCAGAACAGCCGATGTAGAGGTATTCGGGTGTCTGACCCAGGGCCAGACTCTTGAAGAAGTCAGGATCGGCGGCCAATTTAGAGGCAACCCACTCCTGATTATTCCGGAAAATAGTATTAAAATCCATTCATCTCGTTTGAAGTGTTGGGCTAATGAAAAATGTTACGCAAAATACAATAAGAAGTATGAATTATGAAGTCTGAATTATGAAATATTTGAGAGGCTAGCGGTTCGCGCAAAGACACCAAGGCGCGAAGGGACGCAAAGAGTTTCCCGCAGATTCCGCAGATTAACGCAGAGTTTTAAACCCCAATGTCCCCCAAGTCGCCAGTGTCCCCCGAAATTAGCCATGCTGCAAAGAGTTGACCATAAAGTTAGGAAGCGCTTTAAGCCCCGGTCTCCCCTGAGTTTGAATAACCGGGTTATACTTTCACATTCTTGAGCCGAAGTGAGTTGCTGATAACACTGACGGAGCTCATTGCCATGGCAAACGCCGCAAACATGGGATTCAGGAGACCGAGTGCCGCAACGGGAATGCCCACAGTATTATATATATAAGCCCAGAAAAGATTCTGTTTAATGGTGCGGATGGTTCTGTCTGAGAGTACGATGGCTTTATATACACCGCTCAGGTTTCCGCCGGTGAGGGTGATATCCGCTGTTTCCATAGCGATGTCCGTTCCCGTCCCAAGCGCAATGCTTACATCTGCCTGGGCCAGAGCCGGGGCATCGTTGATGCCGTCACCAGTCATCGCAACAACCTCTCCCTTCTGTTGAAGCTGCTTTATCTGCGCGGCTTTATCTTCCGGCTTCATTCCGGAGAAGAACTGCTGAATGCCCGCTTTACGGGTAATGGCCTCGGCAGTGTGGCGGTTGTCACCGGTCATCATCACGGTTTTAATTCCACGCTGATGCAGCGAATGTATGACGTCTGGTATATGCGGCTTAATGGTATCAGCCATGGCAATAAGTCCTGCAAGCAGACCGTTGATATATACGGAGATAACCGTTTTTCCTTCAGATGACCACTGCGCCTGCAGAGAAGCCGGCTCACCGCTCAGCGGGGATTTTTCTTTTCCGGCATATACTTCTTTCCCCTCAACTGTGCCATAGACACCTTCTCCGGATACTGATTTGAAATTATCAGCCGGAATCAGATTGATATTTTTTGCTTCGGCATAAGTTGTAATTGCACGGCTGAGCGGATGTTCGGATAGTCTTTCAACCGATGCAGCGAGCTGAAGCATTTCTGACTCTGTATGCCCGCCGATGATATATATATCAGTAACCGAGGGTTTACCTTCGGTTACCGTTCCTGTTTTGTCAAAAACCACAGCGGTAACTTTGTGAGCTCGCTCAAGACTTTCTGCATTCTTGATAAGAACACCAAGCTGCGCCCCGCGTCCGGTTCCGGCCATAATTGCAGTAGGTGTGGCCAGTCCCATTGCGCAGGGGCAGGCGATTATCAGAACTGATATGAAGTAAATAAGCGCTTCACTGAACTGAACTCCTAAAACAAAGTACCATACTACGATCGCAAGCAATGCTATCACTATAACAACGGGTACAAACACCGCTGCAATTTTATCAGCCAGTGCCTGAATGGGGGCTTTTGAACCTTGCGCGTCTTCAACCAGACGGATGATGCGGGAGATAACAGTATCATTTCCCACAGCAGTGGCGCGGAAGGTAAAGCTGCCGGTCAGGTTAACAGTTCCGCCTGATACACTGTCACCAGTGGATTTATCAACGGGGATGCTTTCTCCTGTGATCATTGACTCGTCAATTGAGGTCATGCCTGATTCAATAACTCCGTCAACCGGAATTCTTTCACCGGGACGGATGCGTATCACATCACCAAAAACCAATGATTTAACCGGAACTTCGCGTTCCTGACCTTCTTCAATCACGATTGCTTTCTCCGGCTGAAGCCCCATCAGTTTGCGTATCGCATCACCTGTGCGTTTTTTAGCGCGGGCTTCAAGCAGCTTACCCATAAGAATAAGGGTTATGATAACAACGGTAGTATCAAAATAGAGATGCTCTGCATGATGAAGACCAAGCCACTCAGGGAAGATGACGGCAATTGCACTGTATATATACGCAGACCAGGTTCCCACCGCCACAAGGGTATTCATATCAGCCGTACGGTGGCGCGCTGCTTTAAGCGCAGCGGTTAAAAAGCGGCTGCCCGGAACCAGTATAACGTAGGTGGTGAGCAGCAGGAAGATCATGTTCATCTGTTCAAATCCGAGGGGTATATATTCTTGAACGCCTTCTATCATCATCCCCATGCTCAGCAGCATGACGGGAAGCGAAATGGCTGCGGAGATATAAAACTCGCGCGCGGTTTTTTTCAGATGGTTATCTTCGACCGGGGTGATGCCGGAGTTCTCTGCTGAAGAGCCCTCCGGTGCGGGGAGAAGGAGTTTATAACCGGCACCCTCAACTGCTTCTGCGATCTTTTCAGGAGATACCAGCGAGGTATCTACCTTTAGCGTTACTTTTTCGGTGGCGAGGTTAACAGAGACAGACTCAACGCCGTCTAATTTTTTGATAACCTTTTCAACACGGGCCACACAGCTTGCGCAGGTCATTCCCTCAACTGGGAAGGAAAGGGTGGTTGGGGATTTTATTTCCGCGTTCATTATAATTCTTCTTGCTTTACGGCGGAAACCGGGTAGCCGGCTTCTTCAATCGCCTGAGTGAGCTTTTCGGCTCCGGCTTTGGTTTCATCAGCGGTGACTTTTGCCCGTCCGATTACAACCTCGTTAACCGTAACCCCTTCCAGAGCGCTGAGCTCTTTTTTTACGGTCATAACGCAATGACCGCAGGTCATGCCTTCGATAGTGAATTCAAATGTTTTCATAGTATGTAATCCTTTTTTTGTGTGATACAAAATTACGCAGGGGTGAGATGGGTGGAGTTATAGATTTTTAAGAAAGAGTTATACTTTATTATGAGGTGTGTTTTTGGTGCCCCCCTGCTCCGGCGCGATTTCCGGCGGATTTGAACTGCGTGGGGGTGAGCCCTGTTACTTTGCGGAACTGGGAGGAAAGATGCTGAACGCTGCTATAACCGAGCCGCCAGGCAATTTCGCTGAGGGAAAGCTCGTTATACTTTAGCAGCTCCTTAACTTTTTCTATTTTTTGTAATATATAAAACTGCTCAATGGTGACATTTTCAACTGATGAAAAAAGTGAGCTGATATATACGTAGTCCTGATTCACAGATTTTCTCAGACGGGCAGTGAGTGACTCGCGTCCTTCGGTGTGGTCCTCATTAACCATCTGAATGATTTCAAGTTTTATCTGTTCAATAAGCCGGGCGCGTTTATCCTCAAGGAGTTCGAAACCGTTTTCCTCAAGCACCTTTTGCACTGAGGACATTTCAGCAGAGGAGATACTGCCGCTTACAACTACTTCACCAAGTGTGATGCTTCTTATATCAAGTCCAAGACCGGTAAACTCATCGCGCACTACTTTGATGCAGCGGGGACACACCATGTTTTTAATAAACAGATGGGTTGTTTTGGCTTCTTTATTTTCCTTTAGTGCCGGCATACTTTTCTTTCCATTTATGGAAGCGACTGAGGTTTTTGTTTCCACTGATCGGTCCACCTTGAGTATGGGGGTGTTACCGGAAACGCAGCAATGCGCCCGCCAAAACCCATAAAGCGAAACAGAAACATTTTAAAATTTTCAATTTCAACTGAGTTCATGTATTTCTCATTGATTTCAACGCCATATCGGTCAGCAAGTGCCGCGGTTTTTTTGTCAAGCGCGGTGTCCCGTTTCTTTTTTAGAACAGCCGGAGTGAGTTTTTCTTTTACCTCCGTAAATCCGGCCGGAGGTAAGGTGTCACTTTGCTTGTCTAATACCTTAAAAAGTATATACCGCTCGTTAATGCGGAGCGGACCGTAAACATCACCTTTGTTCAGGACTTTAGCTACGTATCCCACATCGCCGAGTGACTCAGCTTCAGCCAGTTCATTGATATGCACATCTGCAGAGGAGCTTTTTTCATAGAACTCAGCAAGAGTAGTGAAATCAGCCCCGCCTTTTAGTGCATCCAGGACAGATTGCACTACTTCGAGCGAATCTGTAATAATCTGAATGAGAGAAACCTTTACAGAAGTCTGCGGATTTTCTGAAAGCTCGCGATAGTAATGCTCAACCTCATCAGGATTTGTGGAAATTGAATCTGTGTAAAGCTCCTTTGCCTTCATTGAGAGGTAGTAGTCTTTCCACATAGTAATTTCTTCGCGGACTTTCGGGTCTTTATCAAGCCCGCGGCGTAAACCTTCGTGGTAAAGCAAATCCTGTTCGATGATAGATTTAACCCTGTCCTGCATAAAAGCCCCAATGGTGCGCGGGTCAAGGGTTGTAACAGAGAAACGCTCAAACAAAAACCAGATCAGGAAATCAGAAAAAGAAACGGATCTCGTGCCAAGCGTGAGAAAGGGAAGCCGGAGCGAGTCTGCGCCGAATAATTTTTCAAGCTCGTCAAGATACTCCGGACCAACCGAGAAGCGATTGTCCTTACGTTTAGAGGAGTCGCGGGTCATAATATATATAACCTTAGAATGCAGCGACCAGAAGAGCTCTCCGTTTGATTCAACAGAAATACCCAAAAAAAACTTTTTATAAAACGCCTGATACAACGAATCAGTTTTAAGTGAAGTGGCCAGGTCTTTTGCGGTACTCTGAATTTTTTCGGCGGTGTTTTCGGCGGATATATTGTCTTTAAGCGAAATAAGCTGAAAAACAAACCACCCTTCCTGATCGCGGTATGGTTTGAGTACGTCACCCGGATTTTCGAGAGTATAGAGTTTTTCTTCAAGATCAGGGTTGTTGTTTTTTGTATAAGAGATTTCAAATCCCTGACTCTGAAAATCAGCTTCGGGGCGTCCGGCCAGGAGGGAATCAATTGACTCTCCGGTGCTCAGACGGTAATAAACAGAAAGAGCTTCAACGGAGTCTGTGGTGAAAACAAACTTAGTGATAAGCGAGAAGCGGATTTTAGCGAAGGTGCGGAGTATTTCAACCGGACTGACATTCACTTTTGATGCAATTTCCTGCTGCCAGAGTGCATCGCGTATATACATCCGTTCTAACGGCAGAAAATTACGCCGGATATGGTCAGCGGTATCAAGACCGAGTTCGGAGGCGTGGCGCGACCAGAGCTTTTCGGCAATAAGGGTGTAGAGAAAGTTGTAGCGTTCTTTTTCAGCGGTCACACCGGGAAGTCGTGTTAATTGCGGAGAAAGTTTGAAACGCTTTTCAAAATATTCCCTGGTAATGTGGCTCCCGCCCGCTTTTGCCGCAGGTTCGTTGTTTTGGGCAAGCAACAAGCCGCCACCGGCAGTTGTAAGGAGAAAAAGAAATATATATGTTTTAATAAAAGACATTTGTTAAAATCAACTTCACTTATTTAAATTAGACGCAATTTTGCAATAATAATTTCATCCCTCGGGGATTTTTTTTGTGGTTTATGCATATTACTACAGTAATTTAATCCCTTCGGGATTGCTCATCAGAACAACTAATTACTAATTATTTCAGCTCGCTTGCTTTCAGAGTAAACGTTCTTGCAGCAGTACCGTCTTTCAGAATCAGCTTCATCTCAAGCACGCGGTCTTTGCGCGGACCGGTTACGGTGAAGTGCCCAAAGTTATGTTCAGCAAGATTTTCGATACCAAAACGGGCGGTATTGTTTTCTGGTTTTGGTTTAGAGACTCCGGCTGTTAACGAGGAAACGGTGAACTCATACAGTGGATATGTTCCTTCGCGCTCAAGGCGGGTTATTTCTGAGGAGTGTATATCTCCGCTGAAAAAGATGACCCCCTGAATTTTCTCCTTCTCTATTAAGCTGAGCAGCTTTTGTCTTTCCTCCGGGAAAATGGAGAAGGTTTCCCATTTAGCGACTGGGTTAAGTATTTGCCCGCCGGCGACCACAATCTTAAACGGTGCAAAGCTGTTTTTAAGCGCGTCAATAAGCCATTCAATCTGCTCATCACCGAACATCTGGCGTTTGCCTGTTACACGCTCATTCTGGCTGCGGTAGTAGCGGTTGTCAAGTAAAAAGAATTCAAGATCAGCCCATTCAAAACGGGTGGTAACGCCGGGCTTGCCGTTTATACCGAAGGTGGGGTTCACCCAGAAATCCTGGAATGCCGCAAGAGTTTTTTCTTTGTGGGTATAGCTGTTGTCGGCATTATTGGGTCCAAAGTCATGATCATCCCACGTGGCATAGTGGTGCACGGAGCCCATAAGGGGCTGAAGCTGGGGGAGCGCCCGCATGTGGGAATAGCGTTTATATATACCGGTGCGGCTGTTCCAGTCAACTTCGCGAAGATAAATGTTGTCGCCCATCCATAACATGAACTCTGGTTTGGTTTTGTACAGTGCTTCAAGAATTTCATAATCAGAGCCGTATGGTTTACCTGGACGGTCATAGACCTCTTCGTTGATATACATGCAGCTTGCAACGGCAAAAGTGACCGGAGGCGGATCTTCACGCCACTGCCAGAGTTTCTGTGTCTGAAACGTTAGCGGATATGATATGTTTACTTTTTTGTTGTTGATATATAGAGCATAATCATATTTTCTGCCTGGCTCAACGTTATCCGCAATCAGCTTAGCCGTAAAGTGCCTGTGCTTTGTTGTGGTAAATTTATCTGTGCGGAATTTTTTAGCCGGAATGGTTTGTTCCCAGTATTCGATAAATACATCAGCAGCGTCAGTGGTTTGCACCCAGAGCCCCACTTCTCGCATTTCTGAGTAGCCGACCATGGGACCGGATTTAAGCTTGGGCTGGGCAAATGCGGCTGTGGTTATGAGCAGTAACAGGAAGAAAATGTTTCGTTTCAAGGTATATCCAGAAAATTAGTAATTAGTAATTAGTAATAGAGATAATTTAGAGTTTTATCTTATGTATGGCAAAAGAACCTCATCCCCAGCCCTTCTCCTTAGAAAGGAGAAGGGGGCCGGAAATGAATTTGATTTTTCTTTGCACCTTAGCGTCTTTGCGAGAGATGGCCTGGTCTTAAACAAGGACAGCAAGGACAACAAAGACGCTTTGAACACCGCAGACTCTTCGGCTGAAGCCGGTGGTTATTAAAAAAATTCATAATTCATACTTCATAATTCATCGCAGGAATATCATTTTATTGGCCAGTACCGTGTTTTCAAACCTGAGGGAGTATATATATACTCCGGAGGCGAGGTTCCTTGCGCTGAAATTTATTTTATATGTTCCGGCATCTTTTACTTCGTTTATCAGAACGGCAATCTGCTCACCCAGGACTGAGTAAACTGTTAAAACTGCTTTCCCTGCTTTGGGCAGGGTATAACTGATTGTAGTTTCCGGATTAAACGGATTCGGATAATTCTGGCTAAGTAACGGTGACACTGGTATATACGGATTTGCCACCCCACCCGCCACAACCGAAGCCGGTGAAGCAACAAAGGTGAATTTATCGGCCGGAGTTACCGGACGCTTCGTTAATATATATACGGTATCACCGGCGTTCGGTAATATGATAGTACCCGCCGGGGCTGCTGATGAAATCTGTGCGTGAGTATTAAAAGCGGTTACCTGATATGGCGGCGGAGTGATAAAGATAATCTCCTCACCCAGATTCCATTTTTTATTTTTTGTGGCATTTGGTTCACGAACCAGCAGTGTTAAACGGTTTCCGGTCATGAGGTTAATTGCATAAAAGGGAGTTACAATTTCTCTCACTCCGTTAAGCCCCATTGCTGTATCAAGGGGTGAGGCGTAGTTTCCGTTGGCAAGTGTGTCGGAAGAGCCCCAAACAACCGCGACATCAATAGGGGCGAGGAGGCGGCTGCCGGCAGCGGGGAGTCCGGCGGTGAATGAGACCGTTGAACCGGAATTGTTCCGGAAGTATGAACCTAAAACATCAAGAGAAAGACGGTAAACGGGGTTAAACTCAACGGCTATGCCGTCGAAAACCGGAGTGGTATATATGATATTTGCTCCGCGGTTGAGGGGGAAGTTCTGAAGTTTGGTCTGCGATGTATTCAGATCTTTAATCGTGGCATACAGGGAATCTTTGTTAACTGTTGTATCAAACGATACTTCGTAAGTATGACCGTTCATCTGTGCTGAGCTGACTGCCTGTACAAGGAATGATCCGGTAGTTGTACCAGACGTATGCAGATATCCGGTCGGGTTAACCACGCCTTCGGGCTGTGGGGGGGTAAATCTGCGCGCAATGATATCATATCCGGATGTATTGCTGAATGAGCTCCAGACAGCGAGTACTTCACCGGTGCTGCTTACCTTAAAATCGGGTTCCCACTGGAATGACTCAGTGGTTACATTAACCTGAGTTTCGAGTGTGAAGCGATTTTCCTGTTCATCAATAAAAGTAGTATATACCCCCTCGCGGTTACCGTCCTGCTTCCAGCTTGACCAGATGACAGCGAACTTCTGCCCGGTGATTTTCCGGATCTTGGGCAGCCACTGGTAATAAGCGGTACTTTTGTTTATGCGGAACTCACCGCCACGCTTTGTGCCGTCCGCATTAAACCGCTGATAGTATATACCCCCGTCATCACCATCCTGCTCCCAACTGCACCAGACCACGGTGAAGGAGTCGTCATCAAGAACGGTACAGTCTCCAAGCCACTGATAGTCGGCGGAGTAGGTGTTGACGGTGAACTCATTCCCTGCTATTGAACCATCAGCGGAGAAGATTCTGCCGTATATATCATACCCCGCCGGAGATGAAGATGCTGTTTTGAATGATTCCCAGATAAATAGAATTTTACCGTCAGCCAGATATTTTACCGCGGGACGCGCCTGAGAGTATGCAGTGTTACTGTTAACCAGAAACTCTGTTCCGGTCTTTGAAGCGGCATTCCCGCTGATCTGAAATCTTTGAGCATAGATACCTCGGTCACCGCCATCCTGATACCAGCTATCCCACGCAACGGTAAATTCAGTTCCCGCGTTGTTAAACGCCACAGAGGGATTTGACTGTGTGTTTGCAATTACAGTGTTTACCAGAAACTCATCACCTGCCGGAAGATTGTTTACAAAGAGCCGGCCGTATATATCATAGCTGTTTGCCGGACTGGTGTAGGAGGTCCAGACAACAACGGCGGTACCTCCTGTGTTCATGGCAATAACCGGCTTTTCCTGTTCGCCCGGAAGTATTGTGTTCACGCGCTGCTCAGAGCCGGTTTTCTGATCCGCGACTGTGAAAAACTGTATATACACATCGCTTTTACCGGTGAAGGTTGCGCCGGCTTCTGATTTCCAGACAACTGCGTAGTTTCCGTTACCGTCAACGGATATGGCGGGCTGGCGCTGTGTGCTGTCGGTCGTGGTATTAACACGAAACTCCTGCTGAGCAAAAAGAGAAATGGTAATAACTAAAAATAACATCTGTTTCATTTCATCCTCCTCACTTCATCTGAAAGTCTAAAAGCGGAAGAGAGCCCGCGCCGGGAATGGAGTAGTGCCACCATTCAGCCATATATACAATGAATCCGCCGACATTTACCATCATATCACGCAGGAGCTGACGGTTGGCAATAACATTTGCTGGGAGATTCATATATCCGTGATCTGCCTCAGGACCGAACCAGTCAAACTCAGTTGGCATCTGTAACTCATTTCCTGTAGCCATATCAACCAGTGATACATCTACCGCCCCGCCGCGGTTATGCACAGAGCCGGTGGCGGGGTCAGCAACAAAAACAGGGTTGGGAAATATCTCAAACATCAGATACTGTACAGAGCGGGGACGGTATCCGTCAAAAACCTTAATGCCCAGACCTGCCGGGTAACTGACACCATTAAAAGATGTGATGTTTTTAAGACTGTCATGAACTAATTTCAAACGAGCTATAGCACCGGTTGAAAGATAGGATTCGTTAGTTGTATATAGCTTTTGTGACGTGAAATTATTAATGGTTGCATAGCGTATATCAAAAACGATATCCGGTATCAGGTCTTTTATGGGAACAATTTCATCCGCTGCTGACTGAGCAGAAACGTTGAAAGCAAACAACAAACAGAAGACGAGAAGTTTCATGATAACACCTTCAGATCAGAGATGAAGATCAGTAACACATTTGTCCGTTGACGGACGAATAAAAAAGAAGGCCACAAGAATTACTCCTGCAACACCGAAGCTGAGCAGATCTTTGGTTATAAAAAAAATAACCAGAGAAAACAAGGCGGAACTTTCGAGCATGGCATACTGAACCAGATTAAAAGTACGGTATTTGTTCAGTTTGTCAATTAGCGGGAGCTCAGAGGGAATTGATGAAACCAATTTTCTATATATAAAACCCCCGGTAACAATCATCAAAAGTCCATAAACGGGCACAAAAATCTGAAAAACGGGAAAGGCCTGAGGAATTGCAGGCGGTCCTTCGCGAAAAACATCCAAAATTGTTATTACCATTGCAAACAGGAATATCCCCGCCATCATGGAAACGTGGATAATACCGAGCATTTTTAGTTCTTTTTCCAGGATTGGGCGTTCATCGGGCTGCATAGTGAAAAGTGCTCCTTTTAGTTAGTCTGCGGATGAATGTCAGTTATTTCTGAGTAAACAGATTTCTAAGGAATAAAATTAAGGAAATTCCGGCAGGGGGGGAAATAAAAGGATAAAAGGGGGAGTATTTTGGCAATTCTCCTTATTTTTGATGACCGTAACTAAAGGCATATCCATGATCCGTAAAATTTACATCTTCTTATTCACACTGATGCTCACCGTTTCGGCCCAGCAGTATCAGCTTATTTCAGTTTCGCTCACTTCGCCTGAAGATTTGCAGAGAATAGCTGCTCTTGGCATTGAAACTGAACATGCTCATTTTGAAAAAGGTGAGTCGGCGGTTGAGCTTTTTATAAGCACCGCGGAAGCAGAGCTCCTCAGGAGCAGTGGAATTACATTTAGAGTACTGATAGAGGACTGGAAGCAGCATTTTGACGCACGACCGGCAATGACTGAGTCAGAAAAGTCGGAGCAATTAGCTTATAGCAGGGGTGCTTATGGAGTAACTGGTTTTGGATATGGCAGCATGGGGGGGTATTATACCTTTGCAGAGGTAGTTGCTCAACTTGACTCGATGTACGCACAGTTCCCCAATCTGATCACACAGAGATTTTCCATTGGCACCTCAGTTGAGGGGCGGACGATCTGGGCGGTAAAGATTTCCGATAACCCCAACCTGGAAGAACCGGAGCCGCGGGTGCTTTATGATGCACTTATCCATGCACGCGAACCTCAGGCGATGGCCACGGTTATCTATTATATGTATTACCTGCTGGAGAACTATAACACTAACCCGGAGGTGAAGTATCTGATTAATAACAGGGAAATGTATTTCGTGCCAGTGGTTAACCCTGATGGGTACGAACATAACAGGATCACCAGTTCTGGCGGCGGCGGGATGTGGCGCAAGAACCGTTACGCTCAGGGAAGTACGGTTTACGGAGTTGACCTGAACCGCAATTATGGTTATATGTGGGCTTATGATAACGTCGGTTCAAGCGGTACTCCTTCATCGGAAACCTACCGCGGACCCTCGGCATTCTCTGAACCAGAGTCGCGTGTTATACGCGATCTTGCAATTGCCAAAGGGTTTAAGTCATATATAAACTATCACTCCTATAATAATTCAATTATCTATCCGTGGGGATATACCAACGCATTAACGCCAGACTCCGTTCAGTATAGAGATTACGCGGCATATATGGCGAAGTTTAACGGATATACATACGGCACCAGTTATCAGACGCTTGCCTATAATTCTAACGGAACCGGCCGTGACTGGATGTATGGTGAGCAGACACAGAAACCCAAAGTATTCGGATTTGTGTTTGAAGTCGGCGGTGACGGAGACGGATTCTGGCCGTCGCAGAGCAGAATCATTCCTCTTGCACAGCAAAACATACGGCCGAATCTTTATCTGGCTTGGATTGCGGGAGGTTATCCTCAGCTTACAAATCATT
>JADLAF010000077.1 GCA_020848375.1 Ignavibacteriaceae bacterium | reverse complement strand
ATGCGCCAGGGGCTTATTAAACTTCACCGGTTACTGGAACAATATAATGACGGACATGAATAAAACCCAAAGAATTAAAGAACTGCTCTTTCTTGAAAAATTTGATCTCCTTAATGAGGTAGAAAAAGCAGAACTGCAGGAATTCCGGAAAAGTGACCCCGTATTAGCCGGAGTACTGGAATCTGAGAGTACAGACTCATTCAGCAGCATAGCACTTTCCGTGCAGAGTACTGAACCTTCTCCCCGGGTTAAACAGAAAATCCTTAAGAAAATTTCAGGGGAAAAGAATGTACGTGCCCGTAAATCAGGATCTATGATTTGGTCAATGATGCAGTATCTGCCGGGAAAACCTGCAGTGTATGCATTGAGTGCAGCGATAATGATTGCCGCGGCAGTTATATATATACAGTTCAGACAGGTCAGTGAAAAACAGGATCAGCTTGTTTCACTCAGACAGAGTAACCGTATTTATGCCGAGTTAGCTGAGACTGTATACCCGGATAAATATATGTTGTTTGATCTGCATACCGCACCGGAAGGAATTCGTGCAGAAGCACGGGTATATCTGACTAAGGATAATACGTCGGGTCTTTTTCAGTCAGAAACAAGGCTCCCTGCAAACAAGAAGAAAGACTATCAGCTCTGGTTAGTTAAAGACCGTCAGATGATAAACGGCGGAGTGCTGCAGGTATCTGAGGAAGATTCAGTTTTGTATCACCCCCTTAAAGATCTGCCCATTGCTGATCTTGAACAAATTGAGGGACTTGTTATCACTGTTGAACCTAAAGGGGGAGTAGATGCACCATCAGGTGATCAGATAATTGTGGGAGTACAGGCATCGAAGGAGTTTTAAGGTTATCTTTTTTCCCAGGCTAATACGAAGAACATGCACATGGGGTTTGAGACAGATTATCATCTGTCTGTACGAACGTGCAACCTATGCAATTAGAAGTTAGGAATTTCATACTGCACAAAACATAATTCTATTCGGATTGTCATCTGTCTTAAAAAAATGAACAAATTATTTCAAAAAAAAAAGCTCCATCAGTTGTTTACTGATGGAGCTTTTTGATTTTAAATAACTGAGTTATTTGGCCCCAAGCTCAAGTTTAAGCTGAATTTTTTTCTCACCGCGGGTAACTTCCAAGTCAACTATATCACCTGGTACTAATTCCTGCAATACATAAACATAGTCATATATACTGTTGATCTGCTTCTTACCAAATTTGGTGATAATGTCACCTCCCTGCAGACCTGCCTTTTTAGCCGGGCTGCCTTCATTCACACCGGTAATCTTGAGTCCCTGTCCTGAATAAGCATAATCGGGGATAGTACCAACATAGACTTTCCAGCCGCCCATTCTCTGATTGTCTTTTCTAGGTACATTTACATATTCTGGTCTGGATTTCATCTGAGATATATCTTTAACCATGGCAGCTACATACTTTACGACAGATTCAAGCCCGGGATAATTGATTTTATCCGCATCATCACTCGGTCTGTGATAATCAGAATGGGTGCCGGTGAAGAAGAAAAGAACAGGAATATTTTTTCCGTAGAATGATGAGTGGTCGCTCGGTCCATAACCCTCATCATTGAAGGTCAGCTTAATATTTACCGGTTTATTTTTATTGAGCATATCCTTCCAGCCGGAAGAAGTGCCTGTGCCGTAAACGATCAGTGCGCTGTCAGTAAGCCGGCCAATCATATCCAGATTAATCATTGCGGTAATCTTCTCATTTGCAACAACAGGATTATTTACCATGTGTGAGGAGCCGAGCAGTCCGAGTTCTTCACCTGAAAAACCTGCCAGGATAATACTGCGTTTTAACTGTTTTTTGTTTTTACTGAGATATTCTGCCAGCTCGAGAATACCGCTTGTGCCTGAAGCATTATCATCTGCTCCGTTGTGAATCTGTGGTTCATCACCGCGATAAAGTGAGTTAGCTCCTCCCATACCAAGATGATCGTAATGTGCACCGATGACAATATATTCATCTTTCAGGTTTTTATCAGAACCGGGGATATATCCGGCTACGTTAATGCCTTCTTTTTTAACCTCAGCAACACCGGTTTCCAGTTGAACAGTTATTCCGGTAAGAGCTAAGGAATGCGGTTCACCATCAGCTTTTATTTTCTCCTGAAGTGATTTAACGGTAAATCCGCTTTTGGAAAGCATTGCATCTGCAGCAGAGCGGGAGATATGAACGGCTGCAATTCCCGGTACAGAGGAGGCACGGTCATAAGTGAGTTTCTGCAGTTTATCTTCTTCAACAGGAGCCGGACCGTTCACAAAGAGAATGGCTTTTGCGCCTTTTTCTTTTGCAATGTTTGCTTTGTAACGGAATGATGCGAACTCTTCAAGCTTTGAATGGGGATTATCATACTCCGGATTGTAACGGAGAACTAATACAATCTTGCCTTCAAGGTTCAGACCTTCATAGTCATCATAGCCGTTGTCTTTGGAAGATATCCCATAGCCGGCAAATACAACTTCACCTGAAACGCTCAGGGAAGAACTGAAGCCAAGCGGGATGAAGTCTTTTTCAACTACATATTTTTTGTCGGTTGATGAGAAAGTAAAGCTGTTATTTCCTTTTAACTCAACACCTGAGATGAAAGGAAAATTCTGAAACCAGCTTCCATTAAAGTATGGCTTTAGCCCGAAGCGCTTAAACTCCTTGCTGATATATTCGGCTGCTGCCTTTTCTTGTTCAGTGCCGGTCATTCTGCCTTTGAGTTCGTCAGAAGCCAGATGAGATATATGTTTCCTAAAATCTTTTTCTTTGATTTCAGGAGAAGTCTGGGCATAAGCAGAAGAAAATATTCCTAAGGTAAACAATGCAGCCAAAGCAGACTGATAAAACCTGTTATTCATTTACCCACTCCGCAATAAAAATATTGGTATCATTGGGATTTTTGTTATATCGGTTGGAAGCAAAAATCAGCTTCTTACCGTCAGGAGTAAAGAAAGGGAAGCCGTCAAAAGACTCATTATAAGTAATCTGTTCAAGACCGGTACCGTCAAGATTTATGGTATAAAGATCAAAGTTTCTTCCGCTCTTGCTGTTTATATTGGAAGAGAAGATGATTTTCTTGCCGTTTGGATGGAAATATGGAGCGAAACTTGCTTTCCCAAAGTTTGTGATCTGTTTCATATTGCTGCCGTCTGCATCCATCACAAAAATTTCTAAAGCCGTAGGACGTACGTAACCGCTGGTTACCAGTTCATTATAATCTTCAAGTTCTTTTTCAGTCTTTGGTCTGCTTGCGCGGAAAACGATTTTACTTCCGTCATGCGAGAAGAATGCACCGCCATCATAACCTTTTTCAAAAGTGAGGCGTTTTTGATTGGAGCCGTCAATATCACAAACGTATAATTCAGGATCGCCGTCTCTCAGACTGGTAAAAATAATTTTATCACCTTTGGGAGATACAGTTGCTTCGGCATCATAACCGGGAGCATCAGTAACCTGACGAATGTTGCTGCCGTCTGCATCAGCTATGAAGAGGTCAAATGTTTCATAGAGTTTCCAGACATATCCTTTTGATCTGTCAGGCGGGGGAGGGCATTTTTCATCAAAATGATGAGTAGAGGCGTATATAATCTGTTTGTCACCCGGGAGGTAGTATGCACAGGTGGTTCTCCCTTTACCGTTTGAAACCATTACCTGATTTGATCCGTCAATGCCCATGGTAAAAATCTGATCACATTCCAGACTTCCATCGGTTCTCTGAAAAATCAGCTTATCACCTGAGAAGGAAAGATATGCTTCTGCATTTTCTCCCTGTAAGGTGAGCATGGTAATATTTTTAAGACGTTTTTCACCGTCGAAACGCATCGTATCTGACTGCGCCATGGTGAATGAGGAAAGAATCAAAAAAAAGATGTAAAATTGTTTCATAATACGGTTTTACTGTTATTGAAAGGGGAAGTTAATTATTCAGGAACGTGCACCAGGAAATATTCTTTGGCACTTTTTCCGATTGATATTGCTTCATGCATGGTCATGTGCATATCATCAGGGGTATCGTCATCATGACCAGCTTCAATAATAGCCAAATCTGCATCTTTGGCATTTCGCACTAATGCCTCACAGTATGCGGTGTCGCCGCCGTAACAGATGCGTGTGTCATTAAATGAAAAATTATAACCCAATGCCGGCACGACACGGCTTTTGCCAGTTTCAATAGAAATCTCTTTGTGAATAACCGGAAAAGGTTTTACTGCAACATCTTTGGTTCTGAAAGTCGTGTGTTTTGAGATTTTTTTGAGCGTTATCTGATAAGTAGTGCTTTTAGCATAAACTTTACTGAAAGCGCTATAAATACTCTCAATCTCAACGCATCCCTCCGGATAGTATATATTCAGCCGGTCGCTTTTTCTAACGACTCGCAAATAGGTGAGGAAGGACCAGACACCACCCACATGATCGTGGTGACCATGTGTTATAAAAATATCAGAAATGCCGGCAACTTTTTCAGCGCTGAGTTCTTTGTTAATATCGCGTAAAATTCCGTCACCCGGATCAATAAGAAAGTGGTTTTTACCTGCTTGAAGAAGAATTCCAGTCGCAATATTCGGAATGGAACAGAATATCTTAATCGAAAAATTCTTTTTTGCCCAGCGTATTGGGTATTTGGAAATAACCTGTTTTGGCTGCTTTTTATTCATTACACTTCCTTAGACAATGATCTGCGCTACAATTCCCCCGATAACAAATGCAAATATCCATGTTGATGCCCATATAATCAGTCCCTCTTTTAATCCCCTTTCCTTGAGCATAACCATGAATGAAGCTATGCAGGGCACAAAGAGCGTTATGGTAATAATAGCAACCGTAATCTGCATTGCGCTCAGATTAAGACTGAACAAACCGGCAGCGCCAAAATCGCGGCGAACTACCCCCATAACAAAGGCGTTCGCAGCTTCTTTGGGGAGTTTCAGCCAGTTTGTGGTCACGGGGGCAAGGAGGTCCTGAAAGCTGTAAAGCAGACCGGTGACTTCCAACACTCCGACAAACAACGCGCCAACCAAGAACCAGAGAGCTGCTTCTTTCATAAATCCTATTGTTCTGAAATAGGTTTTTTTGAATACATTTCCGGCGCGGGGGAGCCGCATAATAGGCAGGTCAATAAGCAGCGGGGATGACTGACCAGGAAGAAATCTGTTTAGTGTGGTCGAAATTAAAAGCAGTACTGAGAAAATGACAAATATATAAATCAGGAGCGAGGCAACACCTGCGCCGCTTATCAGGACCGCTATAACTGCAAGCTGAGCACTGCAGGGAATTACAAACTGTAAAATTGAAGTAGCAATGGTTCTCTCACGGTCAGTGCCAAGAATTCTGGTCGTAATGGTTGCCATGGTTACACACCCAAAGCCAAGCAGAATTGGTATAACAGCGCGTCCGTTTAGTCCTATTCGGGTTAGTGAACGGTCCATCATGGTAGCGAGCCGGGGAAGATAACCGCTGTCTTCAAGCACCGCCATTGCAAGATAGAATCCTATTACCAGTGGAAGTAACAGAAACAACAAATAAGTGACAGTCATTGAGACAACACCAAACTCACCAAAAAAGAGGCGGGGCAAAGCGTTAGGGAAATTAAAATCAGTCACTGCGCCCGGTTTGCTTGAAAATTCAAGGAACTCATTTTTAAGATTATTGTCAGAATTCAGATTTACAGGGAAATTAAATTCCTGCTGTTGTGTTACTTCTTCATTCTCATCCACTATCTGCACACTTATCGTGGATGGTGTAAATTCTGCTACATATTTTTTGAGATTGTATTCAAATAAATTTTTTCCGATGGTATTTTCGGTAAAGTCAACAACTCGCTGTGAAATCACATCTCCGATAAAGAGGTACATGATATACAGCATAATAATCAGCACCGGAATTCCCGTGAGGGGATTAATACTGAGCCGACCAAGCAGGTTTAGAAATTTACCTTTTGAAGTGTCTTCAAATTCAACCTCAGCACAAATTTGATTAACGCGGTTTCGCCTTTCCACATAAATCATCTCCCTGTCATCTGCTGTTCCGTTCGGTTTGTTATATTTATTTGCATAAAATTCATCCCCCTCTAATATCAGAAGCGCCTCAGAGCGGGGGAGTGAACAGTAGGGCTCCCTTGCAAGCAGTTTGTCTATTTCTTTTGTGGTATGACCAATCCGCGCTTTTTGTATTGCATCATCAAGGAATTCAAATCCTTTCTTATCTACAGCGGATGTTTCATAAACCGGAACCCCAAGCAGTTCAGAAAGTTTTACTGAATCAATTTTAATTTTCTGTTTTCTTACTTCATCGGCAAAATTAAGCAGCACGGATACTTTTTTACCCATATCTAGTAACTGCATGGTCATAAAGATATCCCGTTCAAGATGTAATGAGTTTACAACATTGAGGACAATATCTGAATCAACAATAACATCGCGGGCTACTTTCTCTTCATCGTTAAAAGATGAAACTCCGTAAACACCGGGAGTGTCTATAATTTCGTAATTTTTATAATTGGCTTTTGAAAGTGAGACTGTTGTCCCGGGAAAGTTGGAGACATCAACATACATCCCGCTAAGGTGGTTAAAGAAAAGTGATTTCCCTACGTTTGGGTTGCCTGCCAGTACGACCGTTTGTCTAACTGAACTTTGTGACTGGTTGAGCGGTGAAATATCATCCCCGGATGTCGGAGAAACTGTAATGCCCTCTGATTTCATATATAAGGGTTAATGCGCGGAGAATGTTATCTGGCGGGCAAGGTCATACCCAATAGCAATCTCCTGACGGTTCTTCTGAATGACTATAGTTCCGCCGGGAAGACGTTCGAGACAAAAAACTTTATCACCGACCGAAATACCAATCCTTATCAACTGCACTTTTATGTTCCCTGAGGGAAGTTGCATTATAGTTATATAGTTGCCTTTTTTTACTTGATCTAATGTTCTAGTTTCCATGATAATAGGGACATTCCTTTTTATTTTTGCATCGGACAAAAAGATTGAATGAGTAGGTTGAGGGTTCATACCCAAGGGCATCACAAATTTCTTCCTGAATCTTTTTTATCTTGTTGTTCGTAAATTCAACAATCCTTCCGCAGTCAAGAC
Source organism: Ignavibacteriaceae bacterium (assembly GCA_020848375.1). Taxonomy (GTDB): domain Bacteria; phylum Bacteroidota; class Ignavibacteria; order Ignavibacteriales; family Ignavibacteriaceae; genus H2-BAC3. Next base: position 43,554 of record JADLAF010000077.1, on the reverse strand, counting down.
AAATCAGGTGATCGTGGTTCTGGCGCTTGTAGTTGCTTTCATAGCGCTTCATGTTATCACCAAAGTTGCGGAGGGAGAGCAGGTCACACTGAGTAAGTAATTCTAGAGTTTTATATACTGTGGCGCGGGAAACACGAGATTTGTTGTTCTTCATGATGATGTACAACTCATCTGCCGAAAAGTGACCGTCAATTTCCAGCGCGGCATCCATAACCTCAAAACGTTCCGGGGTTATTCTGTTTTTTCCGTTTTTCAGGAACTCCCTGAATATCTCGGCTGCCTGCTTATTTTTGATCATTTTGCTTATTATTAAGATTTAATCTACATAAAAATAGAACATTCTGCCGGAAAAAACAATTAAAAAAAGAGGGTATTTTCTCACTTTTCTCCATTTTAGGGCGATCAATAAGGCACAAATGGCAAGAGTTTATGGTTTATTATCATCAGAAGATACCGTTCTTCACAGAAACAGGCAGAACTGAGAAATCGGGGTTTTATATTAACCCGCTCTGACCCATTTTTGTAAAGAACATTTTATGCAGAATGAAGTTACAACCAGGAAAATAAAAGTGATTAATATGGATGCCAGAAAAAAAATTGTAATTGTCGGCGGAGGATTTGGCGGTCTGACGGCGGCTAAGGAGTTAAAAAATAGTGAATTTGATGTCATTATTATTGACAGGACTAATCATCATCTTTTCCAGCCGCTGCTTTACCAGGTGGCTACGGCTGCACTTTCCCCCGGGGATATAGCAGTTCCTATCCGGGCGGTATTTAATGATGCTGAGAACATCACCGTTTTGATGGATGAAGTGAAAAAAGTGGATAAAAATGCAAAAAAGCTGCATTTAGGCAGCTCAGAGCTTGAATATGATTATCTGATTCTGGCTCCCGGCGCAAGGCACTCTTACTTCGGGAACCCGCAGTGGGAAAATGATGCTCCCGGACTTAAAACGGTGGAGGATGCCCTACAAATCCGGGAAAAAATCCTGCTCGCATTTGAACGCGCTGAGCTAACCTCTGACCCCGCCGAAAGGAAAGCTCTTATGACCTTTGTGGTTATTGGGGGCGGTCCTACCGGTGTTGAAATGGCAGGTGCAATAGCAGAAATGGCAAGAAAAGACCTGAAGAACGATTTCAGACGGATTAACACGACAGATACCAAAATTTATCTGGTTGAAGCTGCTCAGGGTATTCTGACTTCATACCCTGATGAGCTTTCCTACAAAGCCAAGGAGGAATTAACTGAAATGGGGGTAACCGTACTTACAGGCAAAATGCTAACTGCCATTTCGGAAAATAAAATCCGGCTTGATAAGGAAGAAATGGATGCCGGAACGGTCATCTGGGCAGCGGGTAATCAGGCCTCCCCCTTGCTTAAAACATTGGATGTACCGTTAGACAGAGCAGGCAGAGTACTGGTGGAAAAGGACCTTTCCATACCGGGAAATCAGGAAGTATTTGTAATAGGTGATTCCGCATATTATGAGGATGAAAAATCAGGTGCGCTGCCCGGAATAGCTACAGTTGCCATTCAACAGGCACGTCATGCGGTTAAGATGATAAAATCATCTCCGGAGGAAAGGAAACCGTTTCAGTATATAAACAAAGGGAGCATGGCTACCATTGGCAGGGCTAAAGCGATTGCGGTAGTTGGCGGGCTTAAGTTCTCAGGTGTTACTGCCTGGATGCTTTGGTCCTTTATCCACATTCTGTATCTTATTGGCTTTAAGAACCGGTTTAAGGTGATGGCTGAGTGGGTCTGGTATTACGTAAGTTTCAGACATTCGGTACGCCTCATAACTGGTAAAAACGGATAAACTACCATTCATAAAGTAAAAGTAAACTGCCGCTTAAATTTTTATCTTTCATATTATAAAAGTCGGTCCTATGTTCCCAATTTATTTTAGTTGAAAGAGTAAAGTTAAGCGGCAGTTTTACAAACAAGGTAGTATAAAGATAGATGCCTGTGCCCATGAGTGATTTAATGGCACTATATTCAAAAAAACTGCTTTCACTTATGTAAGAAGCTGTTTCGAGAGTATTTCCGCTAAAGCCGGCAAATCCGGCTATCACCCCGAAAACTTTTTCCTGATGGTATCTCATTTCGCTGTTAAATGTATAACCATTGCTGGTAATACCTGATGGTGAATCAAACCAATTTAGGATAACCCGGTTTTTTGCTGAGAGTGAGGCAGAAATCTTCTGGAGAAGAATGACAGAAAGAGAATGCCGATTGGCGATTTCGTAATTTCCATACGAACTGGATATAGTTGTTCCATCCTTTGAACGAAGCGAATAGACTGTTCGCAACATGAGAGTAGGAGCAAGGTTTTTTTCCGCTTTTGCGTTTAATCTGAAACCCGAACCTTCCAATCTGTTATTCAGTTTTGACTGATAAAAAATATCAGCGGTAAACTCAAATGGAATAGCAAAAGGATTGATACGAAAATAAAAGCCGCCACCGGTTTCTGTATATCCAATATTTGTTTCCCGGTAGGGATTGGTAAAAATGGGAAGGGTGTTTTCAAATAACCGCCTGAAATATATACCGGCTGGTGAAACGCCTTTTGATTTCCTTCCTGCATGAACTATTGTATTCATAGCCCCCCTGTTATATACAAATTCACTGAGCACAACATAGTCATTTATTATTGCAGAAAGAGAAGCAGCACCGTAGTTGTTTACCAAGTTATTGCTTGAACTTGAAACTTCCTGATTATAATAGGTTATACTTCCATTTGCAAAGGGGAGTATAGTAAGCGCAGCAGAAAGTCCTCCGCTTTTTACCAGTAAAGCGTCCTGTGTCTGAAGAGAACTACTTTGGCTGTGAATGCCGCCTTCTATGAGGTAAAAGGTTGGCTCTCCTCTCAAAAAACCACCATCATAATAGTTTTGTGAATAAAAAGGAGTGAGGGTAACGCCGGCAACTTCAAATTTTGCAGCACCCCCTTGCATGTATCTGTTTTCTTCAGTGCTGCTGAAACCCTTTATCAAAAGTTCATTGGTGAATTTTAAGGACTGATTTCCTGATGGGATGTAATAGAGTGCATTAGAAAGAAGACCGGTTGGTGAGCGTAATATAAAGGAGCCAAGAGTAATATTTTTAAGAAATCCGGTATTCCGTATAGAGATAAATCCGGCGTAATGGTCTGCAAACTTTTGTTCTCCGGGGTCTTTTTCAGTGATTATCCTTGCGGTGATATTTTCACCGTACGTGAATTCAGCTTTCATCTTTTGCTTTAATCCATTCCCCAGATAGTATGGTGGCAGCTCACGGTCAAACCGCTTTTCATTTCTTAGGGAAAAGTTTCCCGAAATGTTTTGTGATGTGCCGGTTGATAAATCAGCCCTGAAAAGCGAAAAATATCTTCTAATAATGTTCTGATTAATTCCGGGTATGTTATAAAGCTCGCCAATTGAATAAAATTTGCCGTTGGAGTTGCGGTAGGCAATTATTTTATCTGCAGTTTCCTCATCAAAATCAATCAGTTCCAGAAAATCTTCTTTTGAAGCCCTGTTCAGATTTATTCCGGTTGAAAAATATTCAAAGATATATTCAATATATGATGATGATTCTGCCTCGGCTGAAGGGTCAAAGGGTTCGATATGTTGCAAAGTTGTATCATTCTGGCTGTAAGCATAAGTAAAAATTATTAGCGAAAGAAGAATGACCCCCGGTAGTTTCATTCGATTGAATATCCCAAAGCAAACTGATGTGATAGCCCAAGCACCGGATGAATTATTGTTGCATAGTCAGCGGTTATGCCCATATACATAAATGAAACACCGGCTGAGTATTGGCGAGATGCAAACTGCATTCCCGTCATAATCATCAGGAATTCAGATGGTTTAAGTTCAACACTGGCAAGCTGTTCGGCTTTATATCCTGTCTCATTTTTGAAGGCAAATGAAACCGCAATAAAATCATCTTCCTGATATCGAACACCCAGACATGAGGTCTGTCCAATCTGGTCTTCAGTATTGCCCCAGCTTGCATTGGTCAGGTTTACAAGTGATGTACCGATATAAAGTGAGGGGAGTATCTTGTATTGAAATCCCGCTGTAATAACTGGCACAAATGAACTGCCATAACCTTGAATCCTGAGATGTGCTGACTGAAGTGAGAGCCCGGCCGAGATTCCATAAAACTCTTTGCCTGCTGAAAGCATGAAAGTGTTTTCACGATAGAGTTGAAATCCATACGATGAAACTGCTGCAGTAAAGCGGGTTTCAGCCAGAGTAAAACTGCTTCCAGCGCCAAATACCGCCAGTTCACTCAAGCCGAATGGAGAAGGGGAGTAGAAGGTAGAAAATTCAATTTCATCGGCGGCATTAAAAAGCGCGGGGTTTTGCACCACCGAAAAAAGATCCTGTCTTGCTGCAACTGCTGCGTTGCTCACAGCATTTTGCCGGACACCGCTATAAAACTGTCCAAATACAGCTTCAGAGGGCAAAATTAGCACCAAAAGCACCACCACAAACAGCAGCGGCTGAAAATGGAGCATCCCGAAGTAATTCATGGATTTCAAGGGAGTCAAAATTTTCATAAATTGCAATATTCAAAATTGCAAAAACTAATCCCGGAAAGCAAAATGAGAACATTTCTGATTTTCTTATTATTACTGATGATCCGTAGTGTTTCGGCGCAGGAACTTCAGGCAACAGTAACAGCGAATTTTCAGAATCTGCCGGTTGTGAATAAAGAGATTCTCACCAATTTTGCAGCCGATGTCGAAAATTATATAAATAATACCCGCTTTACCGGCAGTGAGTGGCCTTATGCAAAAATCAGATGCTCATTTCAGATATCTTTTATATCCGCGACTGATGAACTTAATTATCAGGCACAGCTTGTGGTAGTAAGCCAGCGTCAGATATACAAATCAGAAAAATTTTCGCCCATGCTCCGTGTGTTCGATTCTAACTGGAACCTGATGTACGAAAGAAATCAGCAGTTATATTTTAATTCCCTTATGTTCAATTCGCTGACAAGTCTTCTTGATTATTACGCATATATTATCATCGGAATGGATGAGGACTCATGGGAAAAACTTGCCGGAACTTCGAACTTTAAGAAAGCAGCAGATATTGTTAATCTGGCTGCCTCCTCACGTTACTCAAAAGGATGGGAGTCAGCCACAGGCAGCTATAACCGAAAAGATCTGGTTGAGAATATGCTGAATGAAAAATACCGTCTTTTCAGAGAAGCGTTCGCGGATTATCATCTTGGTGTTGATCTCTCAGTGAGAAATAGAAAATCTGCACAGGAAAGAGTTGTTAAAATTGTTGAGGCACTGGAATCAATACAGTCTCAGATTGATTTAAAGAGCGTTTACCCAAAAACTTTTTTTGATGCTAAGCATGGAGAGATTGTAGATTTACTTTCTGACTATGGAGATAAAGAAGTATTCAGGAAACTAAAAAAACTTGACCCTCCCCACGCATCAAAGTATGATGAGATGCTGAGATAAAATCTCAGCGAAGTGTAACTTTCTGAATATATGCTCCCTGTGGAATACGGTTAACGGTTCCCATACCTCCTCTGACTCGGCCAAAAACAGTATATCTACTGTTCAGATGCGGATAATACCATTGCGTAACGAACCATTGCGAGCCCTCAGTGTCTTTACCTGCGCTTGCCATACCGAGTGAACCAGGTATATACGGCAACCATGAAAACTCAGAGATAATTTCGTATCCCGGTCCGCCCCATCCTGTCCCTGTGCGGTCGCCTGCCTGAATCACAAATCCTGGTACCACCCGATGAAAAACAACTCCGTTAAAGAACCCCTCACCGGCAAGTTTAACAAAATTACCTGCTGAAAACGGAGCTATGACTGGAGCAAGTTCAACGGTAATTACACCTTCATCTGTTTCAATATCGGCAAGTTGATGTTTGAAAGCATATTGCAAAAGTTCCCTGAAAAGAAGCTCCCGTTCAGGGTCTGTCGTTGTTATGAAGGTTTTTCCGCTTAAAGCGGCAATTGATCTGAGTTTAGACGCAGAGGCAATCTGCTGCAATTCTTGAACATCCAAAGGGAAGTGCTTCTTTATGAAATTAAAGATTGAGATGAGTGCTTCGTTAAAGTGTGCATCATCAAGTCGCTTTTTGAAAATTGAAATCAGCTCCGTTTTGTAAAATTCAGGTTCAATCTGGATAAGTTCACTAACTGCCTGATCCGCGAAAGTTGAAATAAGCGGAGACTCATCCGATTTCAGAATCATTCGTATATATTGGTTGAAAAGGGGAACTCCTGATAACTGTTTCTGATTTTCTGTTGTAAAAATCTGACCGAAAGACTGCAAACGTGTGGGCTGATCAAGTCCTGCGAATTCCAGAACGGCGAATTCAAGCAGTTTATCCGGAGTTATACCCACTATACCCTGCGCCATATACCAGTAACTTCTGTTGAGTTTCCCTTCGTAAGATGCCAGCAACTGATTGCCCTGCGCGGGATTGAGGTAAAGGAGAGTTAATATATACTCTTGTAAAACAGGGGAACTCTGAGCAGCATTAATCTCCTTTTTAAGGACAGCGGATAAGTACGTTGCTGCCTTTTCAGAAAAGTTATTTTGTCTGATTTGCTGGGCGGCTTGAAGCGCGGTTCCATTTTCGGGATGGGTGAGCAGTTTCTCCAGGGCTTCAAAATCCTGCCTTCTGGTGAAATGATAATGCTTCAGTGAATAGATTGCTTCTGTCCGCACTGAAAAATTTCGGTGTTTGAGATAAGGTTTTATTACAATGAGCGTCTTAAGTGAGTCAGTATTTCGGCGGTAAAGCTGCAGTAGCCCTGTGAGAATGTCATCATTTTTTATTCTTTTAACCTGAGCCAGATAATTCTCAGCATTTTTTTTGAAATCCGGGTCTTTACCAAATCTGTTTAGGGAAAAAAGTGCTGAAAGTTTTCTTTCCTTATTTCCTGAACGCAGTTCTTCAATAAGAATTCCTTTCTGAATGGAGTCGGCTATAATTCCCCGGGTTCTAAAATGAAAAATCGCAGTGGAAACTCCCGGTAACTTTTTTTTGGATGACCAGAGATTACAGACTTTATCAAAATCTTCTTGTGACCCTATTAAACCCAGTGTTTCAATGATGATAGCCCTTAAATTTACAGAATTTTGTTGGGAATAGTTTGACCAGAGATAGCCGTTTATTCTTTCATCCGGCATTTGTTTGCTTAACGCAAATGAAATTTCCCGACTGAATTTATCAAAGGGGAGTTTGGTAAGCGCTGGTATATAAAGCGAGTCAGGCATATTTCCTGCTGCCAGAAGACCGGAACGGACAGAATCCGAATCAGCGGAGTAGAGATATTGTAAAGTTAACCCGGCATCAGGAATGCGAAAAAAAAGACTCCTGAGAAGTAAGGAGTCTTTTTGTGAAAACTGGGGGAAGACAAGTTCTGCAATAAAAAGCAGAGCGAGGAGCGTCTTACGCATCAGATGGGTTTATCGTAAATGCGGTATTTTTTATAAACTTTACCGTGCATTGCCTCAGCGCCGCGGTTCATCATGGTGTTGTCTTCAAGAATCCATGATGCTTCACCGCGCATAATGCCGATTTTTTCCGCGCGTTGCAGCACTTCCCAATAGAATACTGCATCAAGACCTTTTTTCTGAGATTCAGGCACAACACCTAAAATGAGAATGCGTGCCCAGGTGATATGTTTTTTGTCGGTTAAAAGATGATACCAGCCGAAAGGAAAAAGATGACCGTTCATCTTTTTGAAAACCGCATTATAGTCGAGCATACAAAGAGCAAATCCGGCAACCTTGCCTTCAATCTCCCCAAACAAAACTATTGAGGGTTCAACTATTGGTTTAAGGTCGGCCGCCACAGCGTCAATCTCTTTATCGGTCATCGGAACAAAGCCCCAGTTTGGAGCCCATGCCTTATTATATACATACTTAACTTTTTCAAGCTCCGCTTTGAAATCTTTCATGTTGATTTCACGGATGGTAATTCCTGCGCGTTGTTTTGCTATCTGAGCAATGCGTTCAATCTTTTTTTCCTGTACCATATCTTTGTTTTCAATGGAATAGGCAAAAAGGTCTTTTGCTTTTGCAAAACCATAGCCGGCGCAGAGATCGTTATAGTAAGGAGGATTATAAGACATCAACAGACGGGGAGGATCATCATAACCTTCAAAAAGCATTCCGTATTCATCATTGCTTGAAGGATTTGCCGGACCGCGCATATTATCAAATCCGCGTTCTTTTAGCCAGTTTCTTGCCGCATCAAAAAGAGCATTGGCAACTTCCTGATCATTATAACACTCAAAAAAACCGAAAAATCCAGTCTTATCATGATGGTGCTGATTGTGCAAATCATTTTTAATACCGGCTATTCTTCCGCTAAGCTTACCATTCTTGTAAGCGAGGAAGTAATCAGCATCACCATGTTCAAAGAAAGGATTCTTCTCTTTGCTGAGAACTTTCTTCCTGTCCATAATAAGGTGGGGAACCCAATTGGGGTCATCTTTATAGACTTCCCAGGGAAATTTAATAAAAGTCATTAACTGACTTTTATCCGAAACCCGGACAATTTCCACTTTACTCATTCAATTAGTCCTAACTGTTTCCCGGTTTTTTTGAAAGTATCAATAATGTAGTCAAGATGTTCATCTTCATGGGTGGACATATAGCTTGTTCTCATCATCTGACGTCCCTGCGGAACGCCGGGGGAGATAAATACATTAACAAAAACACCTGCTTCGTAAAGCAGACGCCACATCTGGAAGGCAAGTTCATCGCTTCCGACAATTACCGGAACAATAGCGGTTCTTCCGTCAACCACATTAAAGCCGGCTTCCTTTAGTTCTGTTCTTACTTTCGTTGCATTTCGGATAAGCTTTGTTACGCGCTCAGGTTCAGCTTCAAGGATGGTGAGCGCTGCCAGTGCTGCCGCCACAGAGGCCGGGGTTGGTGAGGCACTGAATATAAGAGCAGGTGATGAGTGCTTCAGAAAGTTAATTACTCGTTCTTCACCGGCAACAAATCCGCCCAGAGAGGCAAATGTTTTACTGAAGGTTCCCATGGTCAGGTCAATTTCATCTTCAAGGTCAAATTCACTAGCTGTGCCTCTGCCGCCTTTGCCTATTACTCCGGTCGCATGTGCATCGTCAATAAGTACCTTTGCGTTATATTTTTTTGCAAGTGAGTTCAGGGTCTTCAAGTCAACAATTTCACCGCCTGTTGAGAAAACACCATCACTAACCAATAATTTAGCTGCCTCGAGCGGGAGTTTCTTCATAACCCTTTCGAGGTCATTCATGTCATTGTGTTTATACCGGACGATCTCAGCGGTTGCGCCCCGTGCCATCAGGTTTCCGGCAACTATGCAGGCGTGGTTATCTCTGTCTGAGACAACATATTCGCCGCGATTCACCAGCGTGGGGATGATGCCCTGTGCGGTCTGATATCCGGTTGAATAAAGAAGAACGGCCGGTTTATTAAAGAACTTTGCCAGACGATATTCAAGTTCATTGTGAAGATCAATGGTGCCTGTCAGGTAACGTGAACCTGAGCAGCCAGTACCATACTTCTCAATAGCTTTAATCGCAGCTTCTTTAACCTTTGGGTGCGAAGTAAGACCGAGATAATTATTCGAGCCGGCCATTACCACCTTTCGACCCTCAATCTGGACAACCGGTCCTTCATTTTCCTGTATAGGACGAAAGTAAGGATATAAGTCCATGGCCTTTATTTCATCGGCCCGGGTGAAATCATGACATTTTTTAAAGAGATCCAAATACTCCTCCGAAGTAATATCGTATAGAAAAACTTTCAAATATAAAGATTATTTTGGTAAATCAATTTTAAAATTTTGAACAATAGAGACCGAATTCAAAGGAAAATGAATAAAATAGCTGTTGTAACAGGTGGAAACGGGTTTGTAGGAAGTCATCTGGTTGATATGCTCCTCGAAAAAGGGTATCACATCCGGTGCATCGTCCGAAAGTCAAGTGACTTGAAATGGCTTGCTGATAAGCCGATTGAGCTTCATCCAATTGGACTTGAGAACAAGAATGCACTGGAAAAAGTGCTTCATGGGGCGGATTACCTCTATCACGTGGCCGGAGTTGTCAAATCGAAAAATCCGGAAGGATATTTTAAGGGGAATGTTGAGGCCACTGAAACCCTTCTTGAAGCAGCCATAACCGCCGCCAACACTTTGAAGCGTGTGCTGATTGTAAGTTCTCAGACGGCAGCGGGTCCTTCCCTGGATGGCAGGGCGGTAACAGAGGAAATGGAATGCCACCCGTTAACAACCTACGGAAGAAGCAAGCGGGAGCAGGAACTTACCGCTCAGAGATATATAGATAAACTTCCCATAACCATCTGCCGGGCTCCGGCCGTATATGGGGAGAGGGATACTGAGATATTTATATATTTTAACACATTCTCAAAAGGCATTACAACATCTGTTGGCTTTGACCAGAAGAAAGTAAGTCTCATCCACGTCAGTGATTTGGTTAGGGGACTCATTATGGCAGCGGAGGCAGAAAAGTCAAAAAGAAATATATATTTCATTTCTTCATCGAAGTTCTACACTTGGAAAGAAATTGGTGCTGTTACTTCCGGGGTTCTTAAGAAGAAAGCACTTACCATACCGGTGCCCCACGCCATTGTTTTTACTATTGCTGCAATTGCACAGTTTTTATCACTTTTCAGCAGTAAAGCTGCAACGCTGAATATCGAAAAAGCACGGGATCTGACCCAGAGTCACTGGATTTGTGACAGCGATAAAGCATACCGTGATTTCGGATTCAGGCAGGAAATTTCAATTGAGCAGGGGATTGAACAGACATGTGCTTGGTACAAAAAGGAAGGATGGATTTAGAACTGCCGGTCATGGCAGATCTTTGGCACCCTCCCTGACCCAAGTGGTAATTCCCTCTATTTGATTCTTAGTCAGGGGATAATAGTTTAACGGGGGCATAGGATAAAGAGTCATACCTCTTATAGACTGAACTAAGCGGCTGTTGTCAGGTTCACCAGGGAAAACAACATCAAAATCAGCAGTGACGTTCTGATGTGAGGTCAGAACAATACCTCCGGCGCGGTCTGCATCATTATGGCAGCCAGCGTTGTTACACTTTAAATCAAAAACCGGTTGAATATGCCTGCGGAAACTTACTCCTGATGCTGGGATGATAATATTATCGAGTTCAGCGGTATTATTAGTATCATCGCAGCCGGAGGAAACAAGAAGTCCGGCGAAAACAGATATCAGAATGATTGAATGGATAAGTTTTTTCATCCGTAAAGTTAAGCCCTTTCATTTTATTGGTCAATGGTTTTTATTTAGCCCCGCGAATTTATTAACTCACCGATATTAAGTGGCAGATTTGCTTTCCACCCCATGTATCATTTTAATACAGTATATCGTTCTAGTACACTCCACCCGCATTAAATCATCGCTTACCGCGATTTTTTTGGTTTTATCAATTGGCATACTTATTGGATAACTATATTTAAGTGTATTTAATAATCAATTAAGAAGGTTACCAATGGAATTATCAGAAGTATTTGCTCTTGTATCTGTGCTGGTTGTTGGCGGCGGTATCTTCTCAGTTTTAACAGCATATTTGGTGTACAAAATGAAAAGCACAAAAAGAACTTCAGTAACTGCCATTCCCGGAATAAGGGTTCAGAAAAACTATTATCAGCCGACTGAATATAAATCTCCGGAAAAAGTTTATACCATGACGATTGATAGCGCTGCTTCTGCCGGATTCCAGGTTGTACCTGGTGCTGCAAGAATAGTTGATTTAAGATACCGCTAAAAGTGGTAATAATTCTGCTCCGCCAGGGGTTGGCGGAGCGGAGTATTTTTATTTAAGCAGGATAAATTTTGACTTCAAGGCAAAATCCCGCCCGGACAGACTCACTAAATAGACACCGCTGCTAAAATTTTCTCCGCTAAGGGGAATTTCATTCAATCCGCTCGTTATTTCTACCATCTCAGAAAATACTTCGTTTCCTGTAACAGAAAATACCTTAAGGTTTACCACTCCGTCATTTTTCACCGAAAATCTGATTTTTGCCTGTCCGTTGAACGGATTAGGATAAATTTCTATCAATTCATAAGAAGCTGGTCCCTTTTTTACATCACGGATATCAGTCGAAAGATGTGAGCCAAATGCCGCCAGAGCAGTCAGGTTTAGTTGTGTAACTGATCTAATTAGATTGAGATTAAGCGTTTCAAGCGTATCTGATGAAGTATGGTAATAAGGATTTGCAGTATAAAAAGGACCGTTATTCCATGGCGGTGCGTTTTCTATTACCAACAGTGCCTGATACCCGGCATCCCAAAACGACTGATGGTCGCTATAGGTGGCTGATGATGAAACCAGACTTCCCATGAGCAGTCCTACGTCAAATAGGGTATTTGCCTCTCTCAGATTATTTGCGAGAAAACTTGAAGCGGAGTTTGAAACAACCGAAGTAAAAAGATAATTATTGTTATAGCCAACCATATCAAAGGAAATCATCCCCTGCAGGTGCTGTCCGTTTTCAGAGGCACGGGCTGCCATATATTTGCTCCCATGATGATTGCTTGAATAAGCCGGACCGGTTTCCTCGGCTCCGAACGCGGTGAGTTTAAGAGTGTAAAGAGGGCGGTAACCATTTGAGGTATCACTCAATATTCTGATCATTTCAAGGAGTGCGGCAACCCCAGAAGCGTTGTCATCTGCCCCAGGGGCTTTAAGAGTTCTCCACTGCTGATTCCAGACCGTTGAGCCCATCCGGCTTGCAGAGGCATCGTAATGAGCACCGATAAGATAGTATTTCGAAGAGTCCTCGGTTCCTTTAATAGTAGCGGTTACATTAAACAGTGGTTGTGTATTTAGGGGAGGCGTGGCACTTGATATATAAAAAGTGTCAATGGTTACCGTGCCGTTTTTAGTAAGAAGCTGAAACTGATCACGGAGATAGACAAAAGCTGAATCATTACCAGGAGTAAAATTAACTCTGCTGTAATAACCCCCTGCGTACTGAAGGTTGGTAATATGGCTGACAATATTTTCAAATTTAACAGAGTCCTTCATTCGAAGGATAGTTTCAAATAAATGCTGCTGCGGAAACAGCACAGCATTAATCAGGAGGAAAATCGCTATAACAAAAATTCGCTTCATGAAACCGGGGATTTAAAATTTGTAAAATGGAAAATACGTAAATCCCGTATGCATAACTAATGCTCGTAAAGCAGCATTAATTGATTCTCTTATACAGAATGCCAGAGACTAAAAGTGAAAACAGCAGACCGCCCGTTCTGAAATAATTAATTACCTCATCCTTTGCCATAAAGAATCCATCCCAGTTATCGTAGCGGTAGGCGAGGAATGTGTTTAGCAAAAGTTTGTGTTCAGTACCAAAGCATATAAGCAGAATCCAGCCGGTTGTGAACGAAAACAATGCAAAATGAAGCATGGATTTTGAAAAAATACTGATGCCGGTCAGGGCTGTTAAAATAGTTATAAGGAGAATGGCAGGTAAAAAACCTTTTAAGCCGGTCGCTTCCGCATAAATCTGAGGTGAAAAGGCAAGCAGCAGAAAAAGTGCGCCGCCAATTTTTTTTTTAAGATCATCTGATTTATGAAAAAGACCAAACCAAATCAGAGAAAAAAGAGGGAGACACCAGATAAAATAAACAGGGAAGTCAACGAGTGATGAAGCAGCCAGTTCGAAGTGAAATTCAGGCAGCCTGAATTTGAGAAGCCCGGAGAACCAACCGCCCCCCGCAATCATGAGATTACCAGCTATAATAACTAAGGCGGATTTCCACGGGAAGGGCTTAAATCTGAAGTTTCCCCCGGCTCTGAACCGCAGATAGATAATATATAACAATGGCAAAAAGGGGATATATATCCGAAACCCGAGAAGACTGAAAAGGGGTGAAACTTCTGCAATATGCAGCCCCCAGGCGAGAAGAATGACAAAAATAAATACCGGAATACGTACCGAGTTTGGTTCACTATTCTTTTCCAATAGAGTCCCTCAGTTCGTCAGCCGGCTTAAATAATTCAGTGCCGATGCCATGTTTATAAACCAGCCGACCGCCGAGTTCTCCTGTGAGGTAGAGAAAATAAAATCCGGTGAGAACAAGAACTGCGGAAATTATTTTAATCAATCCTGAAGACCGGACTATTTGGCGGCGTACGGTTATTTTAATGAACATCCATCCGCGAAGCAGTAAAAGAAAAGTAAATATCCAAACCACCAGTGTCGCTGAGTCTTCGTGTTTTTGAATTTCACTCAGGTAAAACTTATAAGCCGGACTATTTACTTCCATCAGTTCTTTTGCCTGAAGTGCCGCCTGTTCGCCTGTCAGCAATGCTGCAATTGAGCTTACTACTCCTAAGATAAGCAGAAGAAGCGCAGCGTTTTCAATGAACTTTTTCCGACAGACCATCGCAATCAGTTCAAGAAAACCGGCAGTGAAGAGCAGCGCCACCGGGAAATGCACCATTTTAGGATGAAGTGAAGAAAGAAATTCAGTCATACTGCATTTATATAACACTTAATTTTCCGCAAAGAACACATCCCTATCCGCAAAGAACACTCCCTCCGTTGACATTCAGAATTTCACCCTGAAGGTGACGGCTTAGCCGGCTTGCCAGAAAGAGAACCGGTCCTGCGATATCGTCAGCCGTCGCGATGCGACCAAGCGGAATTCCGTCCAGTATTTTTCTCAGCGATTCTTCATTCGTGAACGCTGACATACTCATATCGGTATATACCCAGCCCGGAGCAACGCAGTTAACATTTATGTTATAAGAGCCGACTTCTGCCGCCAGTGATTTTGTGAATGAAATCATGGCTCCCTTTGATGCTGCATAATGTGAATGAAATGCTTCACCGCGCTGACCGGCAGTTGATGAAATAAAAATAATTTTACCTTCGCGCTGACTTTTCATAGCGGGCAGGACTTCCCGGCAAAAGATAAACGATGCAGTCATATTTATGCGCTGAGTTTCTTCCCAGACTTTTGTTGACATCGCATCGGCAGTTCCTTCCGTCCAGATTCCGGCGTTGTTTACAAGCACATCAATTCGTTTTTCCATTTTTTGAATTTTTTTAACGGCTGAAACTATCTCATCTTCTTCATCCAGATTAACTCTTAGTCCTGTTGCGGGTAACAGCCATAAGTTATCCTTCTTCTTATTCCGATAGGTGAAATAGACCCTGGCACCGTATTTGAGAAATGCTTTAACACAGGCCGCTCCAATGCCTCTTGAACCACCTGTAATCAGAACGACTTTGTTCTTAAAATCATTTTCCATAGTAAACCTTTCTTAAAAAAAGACCTTTCGCCGGAACTGCCTCCCGCGCCGCTTTCCTGTCACGTTTGTCGAGTATGTTTTGTAAATCAAGCGGACTGCCCCCCTCCTGTGCAAGACGAATGAGAGTCCCAACCACGGTTCTTACCATACCATGAAGGAAGCGGTTGCCTGTTATTCCGAAAATCAGAAAATCACGGTAGTCACGCCACTCGGCACGGTATATATTACAAAGTGTGTGCGGCTGTTTTTCTGCATTTTTGCTGAAAGAAGCAAAATCATTATTCATGACCAGCACCTCACTGAATTTATTCAACTCTGCGGCACCGGGCGGTGAGTAAAGAAAATAACTGTATTTATTTCGGAACGGATCTTTTAGTTTATTGATGACGTAAATATATGACCGCTTAACAGCACTGTGGCGTGCATCAAAGTCCATTGGAACTTCCTTTAAATTTCTGACAGCTATATCAAACGGGAGCATTGAGTTTAATGAATAGAGAAACCGGAATGCATCTAGCACCTTATCGGTTTTGAAATTTGAGACCTGCCCAAGTGCATGAACACCGGTATCAGTTCGACCCGCACCGGTGAGTGTAACATCCTGACGCAGAATTTTCTGAAGTGCATCTCTTACCCTTTGCTGCACAGTGTCAGCGTTTTTCTGAATCTGCCAGCCGCAGTAATTGGTGCCGTCGTAAGCTATGGTAACAGAATAATTATGAAGTGCGTCCAAGTGACTCTGCGATAATTTTTTTCATGATCGGATGGATAAGTCCATTTGAACAGAGAATCTCCTTTGAGTGAAGATTTAATCTTTCGCCTGAGTAATCGGTTACTGTTCCCCCTGCTTCTTCAACAATAAGTTGCCCGGCGCAGAAATCCCAGGGGTTCAGGTACATTTCCCAATAACCATCAAAAACTCCCTGAGCAATGTAACAAAAGTCAAGCGCGGCCGATCCAAGACGTCTGATTCCCCGGGATGACTTTAAAAAAGAACTGAGAATGCTAAGGATGGGTTCTGTGTGTTCGCGGACATCATAAGGAAATCCCGTGACAAGAAGTGACTCTTCAAGCCGGTTTCTTGAACTGACAGAGATTTTTTTGTTTCCCGAATAAGCACCATTTCCTTTTTCAGAGGACTATATAATTCCTCGTGATACATCAGCGACTGCCCCCATAATCGTTTCGCCGTTTTTCATTATTCCAATTGAAACTGAGTAGAGAGGAAGTCCGTGAGCGAAATTGGTTGTTCCGTCAAGGGGATCAATCACCCAAAGGAATTCCGCATACTGATGTTCGCTGCCAGATTCTTCGGCAAGAATTCCGTGACTCGGAAAGTTTTTATGAATATAATCAATGATGAGCTTCTCCGAACCTTTATCGGCTTCTGTGACCAGATTCATTTCTCCGGTCTTGAATTCCACCTCGAAAGGAGTTAATGCCCGCTCTTTAACGAAAGCCGAGGCCAGAGTTGTTATTTCAAGTAATTTTTCAAACATGATTCATAAAATTAAAGGATAAACAACAAACAAAATGCCTCGTGGCGCTAATTATTAACAAAATTTCTGCCCCGCCGGAAAAAAAACATTTTCAAATAATCAGAAATTCTGATATTATACAATAATTGAAAATTAATTAATCTTCCGGATATGACAGAAACTGTTCTTCAGATAAATAAGGATCCGAAAGAGCTGCCAAGGGCAGAACAGGAAATGCTAAAACTTCCGTTTGCTCAGAACTGTGACCAGGAAACATTGGATGAGATTTATACCATTCTTGAGGAATTGCTGCTCAATATCATCAATTATGGATTTAAGGAGGCGCCAAAAAGCATTGAGGATATCTCGGTTATTTTCCGTGAGGACGGTAACACGCTGACCATTATTTTCAGGGATAACGGAGCACCGTTTAATCCGCTGACCAAGCTAAGGGATGAGAATGAACGGGACGAATTTAATCTTGAAATGAACATAGGAGGGTGGGGGATTAATATGGTACGCGACTTTTCAGAACAATTAGATTATAAAAGAGAAGGGGAATTCAATATTTTTACTGTCACGAAAAAAATTAATTAATGTCAGGAGACACAATGGAAATTACCATCGAACAGGAAAACTCAGTCAGAATCATTGCGCTTTCAGGCCGCCTCGATATTTTGCACGCCGAGGCGTTTGAAAATACTATCGTAGAGCATATTGACAATCTTAATGAAAACAAGATGCTCATTGACTGCGAAAATCTTTCATTCATCAGCAGTGCCGGTCTGCGGGTATTTATGATTGCCCTAAAGAAAATGAAGGCAAAATTAGGAAAGCTGGTGCTGACGGGAATGAACGAGAGCAACAGAAAAGTTTTCCAGATTACAGGTTATGAGAAGCTTTTTACCATTGCCGAATCAAGAGAAGAGGGTCTTTCTCTTTTCTATCTCTCGTGATGAAGAGGACCTTTTTAACCGCCGGAGTGCTAATCTCTCTGGCACTCATTCCCATTACGATGTACTTGGTAAGTCCGAACTATGACAGTCTTAATCCGGTCCACAGATATGTCGCCACATCCATTGTTGACAAATGGACGCAGTATGAAGAAACTGTCCCAAGATTTGAGCGTGCAACCCTTGACATTGATACCCTTCTGGGGATGCTTAACTTTTACGAAGGGGCCTTTGCCAGAAGGATATTCAGAATCCGGCCTGACGAGTTAGGATTTATGGGGAAGTTTTACTCTTTGGACAAACCTACTGATTTGATAAAAATTGACAATGTAGTCTTAGAGAAAAGCCCAAACCATGCTGAAACTGGTGTACAATACTATCCGCGCCATGCATTTAAGGATTACCGGGAAATGATGGCCTCTATGCAGACAACCTTAGGAAGACGACTCTACATTGATTCCGGTTACCGGTCTCCCGGCCGGCAGGCGTATCTCTTCTTCTATTACCTGGTTAAAACGAGCGATTTTGTTCTGATGGAAAACGCCCGGTGGATTGCCATGCCGGGGTTCAGTGAACACGGCAGCCCGCTTTACACTGCAATTGATTTCATCTCGGAAGAGGGGATAAATGGATTCTCAGAAAAGCAGACTGCAGAGGATTTTGAGAAACTTGAAGAATATAAGTGGCTACAGCAGAATGCAGCCCGATTCAATTTTTATTTGTCCTATCCGAGAGAGAATATCATAGGAGTTGCATTCGAGCCCTGGCACTGGCATTGGGAAGGGGACACGAGTATTTTTTCAAGTGCAAATACCCCTCAAATTGGTCCAAATCCCTGATTCCGGGTTGGGTAAAGGGAAACATTTTATATATTTGGAGACTGCTTAATTTTTTTATTTCAGTTAATGTCTAAAAAAATATCAATAAAAGACCTTAAAGATTACGTCGGTCAGGAAATTCAGGTTTCCGGCTGGTTGTATAATAAGAGGTCATCCGGAAAATTACGCTTTTTGATCTTACGGGACGGAAGCGGCTACCTGCAATGTGTCTATTTTAAAGGAAACGTAACCCCAGAGGTTTTTGAACTGACTGACAAAATCGGTCAGGAGTCCTCAATTACGGTTACAGGTAAAGTTAAAGAAGAACCCCGCTCCCCAGGCGGTTACGAACTTGACGCAACAGAAGTTACCATAATTCACGAAACGCACGATTACCCAATCACTCCCAAGGAGCATGGGGTAGAATTCCTTATGGATAACCGGCACCTCTGGCTTCGTTCAAGCCGCCAGGTTGCCATCATGAAAATCAGGCATCGCATTGTTAAAGCAATAAGAGACTTTTTCGATGACAGGGGGTTCACCCTGATGGATGCTCCAATCCTTACACCCGCTGCCTGTGAAGGTACATCAACACTTTTTGAGACGGAATATTTTGATCTTGGAAAGGCCTATCTGACTCAGTCAGGTCAGTTGTATGCAGAGGCAGGGGCTTTAGCACTCGGAAAAGTTTATACTTTCGGTCCGACTTTTCGTGCAGAAAAATCAAAAACCAGGAGACATTTAACAGAATTTTGGATGGTTGAGCCCGAAGTGGCCTTTAGTGATCTTAATGATAATATGGATCTGGCCGAAGAATTTCTTGAATATATTGTCCAGTCTGTCTTGAAAGACCGTGCTGAGGAATTAAAAGTTCTTGAGCGCGATATCACCAAACTTCAATGTGTTGTTCGTCCTCTGCCAAGAATTTCTTATGATGAAGCGG
Organism: Ignavibacteriaceae bacterium; assembly: GCA_020848375.1. Lineage (GTDB taxonomy): Bacteria > Bacteroidota > Ignavibacteria > Ignavibacteriales > Ignavibacteriaceae > H2-BAC3. Next base: position 24,069 of record JADLAF010000077.1, on the reverse strand, counting down.
TAGAGATTTTGCATAAAGAAGGGCTGCCATTTGAGTATGGAAATGACCTCGGTGCCGCCGATGAGACGGTAATCTCTTCAAAGTTTGACAAACCGGTGATGGTTCATCGCTATCCTTCTGAAGTAAAAGCATTTTACATGAAACGGGACCCGGAGAATCCAAAATTAGCTCTGGCGGTGGACGTTCTGGCCCCGGAGGGTTACGGGGAGATAATAGGTGGAAGCCAGAGAGAAGAAAGTCTGGAGACCTTGCAGGAAAGAATAAAGGAACATGATCTTCCAATGGAAGCATTTGAATGGTACCTTGATCTGCGCAGATTCGGATCGGTTCCTCACTCAGGGTTTGGGCTCGGTCTTGAACGCACCGTTGCGTGGATTTGCGGTCTTGAACACGTTAGGGAAACAATCCCGTTTGCCAGAATGATTTACAGAAATACGCCTTAGGTAACTGATGAGCTTGGAAACAATTCTATTTTACTTTTTTGCCTCGATCTGTGCTGTTACAAGTGTACTTGTCGTGGTAAGACGCGAGCCGGTTTTTTCGGCTCTTTTTCTTGTTCTAAACTTTGCATCACTTGCCGGCATTTACGTTACCTTATACGCGCAATTTATTGCTGTGGTGCAGGTTATTGTGTATGCTGGTGCAATCATGGTGCTTTTCCTTTTTGTGATCATGCTCCTGCGTCCTGAAAAGGAAAAATCAATTTTTTCAGGAAATCCGACTCTGCAAAAACTTTCCATTGGTGTCGGCGTTCTTGTGTTTTTCCAGTTAATATATATAATTATAGCGGGCACAATTTCCTCAGGCAAGAGTGTAGCCGCTGAGCAAAGAATCAGAACCGGAGAAGTTGAATTTATCGGAAGGGAACTGATAACAAATTATCTTCTTCCGTTTGAATCAATCGCTTTTCTGCTTCTTGCGGCCACCATTGGCGCACTGGTAATCTCCAAGAAAAAATTTGAATAACAGGTATTATGGTAACATTAGAACATTATCTTATTCTTAGCGGATTCATGTTTGTCACTGGTGTTGTTGGTGTACTCACCAGAAGAAACGCCATTGTCGTTTTTATGTCTATAGAACTGATGCTTAACTCAGCTAATCTTACCTTTGTTGCCTATTCTTCCTTTCTGGGGAATGTAATAGGTCAGTTGTTTGTCTTCTTTGTCATGGCAGTCGCGGCCGCGGAAGCCGCGGTTGGGCTCGCTATCCTGATTGCTATATACAGGAACAAGGCAACGCTCAACATTGATGAAATTAATATCCTTAAGTGGTAAGCCGGAAATCTGACAGATGATACAATTAATCTATTTAACCGTACTCCTACCGTTCATCGGATTTCTGATTAACGGACTGTTCGGATCAAAAATAAAGAATGAAAAAATAATAGGAGCTATCGGCAGCAGTGCCATCGGTATCTCCTTTATCATTGTAGCCGGTGCGTTTTTTGAGCTGCTTTCGTTGCCTGCTGACCAGAGATCAGTAATTGTAACACTTTTCACCTGGCTGAAAACCGGGGGGCTTGATGTTTCAGTTGCGTATCAGGTAGATCAGCTTTCCATTGTTATGGCTCTGATTGTGACCGGAGTCGGGTTCCTTATCCATATATATTCAATCGGATATATGCACGGTGATAAGGGATTCTGGAGATTTTTTGCGTATCTGAACCTCTTCATCTTTGCGATGATGAATCTGATTCTTGCTGATAACTTCCTCCTGCTCTTCCTTGGTTGGGAAGGTGTCGGGCTTTGTTCATATCTTCTTATCGGATTTTGGTATGACCGCAAATTTGAAAAAAGCACAACAGCCGATGCCGCAAAAAAAGCTTTTGTAGTAAACAGAATAGGGGACTTTGGTTTCCTCCTTGGAATGTTCCTTATTTTTATGGAATTCGGCAGTCTGAATTTTTCAGAAGTTCTTCCTGCCGCCGCCGCCGGAGGTACTTCTGAATTTATTTTTACCATGATTGCATTGTTCCTTTTTATTGGCGCAACCGGTAAATCAGCACAGATTCCGCTTTATGTCTGGCTTCCTGATGCAATGGCAGGTCCAACACCCGTTTCTGCTCTGATACATGCCGCCACGATGGTGACCGCGGGTGTATATATGGTTGCAAGAACTTCAGTTATCTTTGCGTCATCAGAAGTGATGATGGAGGTTGTTGCTGTGGTTGGAATTCTGACAGCGTTTTTCGCCGCGACTATCGGACTGGTTCAGACTGATATCAAAAAAGTACTTGCTTACTCAACCGTTAGTCAGCTCGGCTATATGTTCCTTGCGCTTGGTGTAGGTGCATTTAGTGCCGGTATCTTTCATGTAATGACTCATGCATTCTTTAAGGCACTCTTATTCCTCGGCGCCGGTTCCGTGATTCACGGAATGCACGAAGAACAGAATATAATGAAATACGGCGGCCTGAAAAAATATATGCCTCATACGTACATCACATTTTTAATAGCGGCAATTGCCATTGCCGGTATTCCTCCCTTCTCCGGATTCTTTTCAAAAGATGAAATACTATGGTACTCATTCGCAAATGGAGGATTTGTTTTTTGGCTTGTAGGGGCGTTGACTGCGCTGATGACAGCATTTTATATGTTTCGTCTGGTTTCTCTTACATTCTTTGGTAAAGAGCGGTTTGATCATCATCACGTTCATCCGCACGAGTCACCTGCTGTAATGACCATACCGCTTATGGTACTGGCAGGGCTGAGTATCATTGGCGGATTTATAGGGATTCCTGAAGTATTCTCAGGCACTCACGGAAATCTTTTTCACGGGTGGCTTGAGCCCATATTTGCGCAGGCGAACTCGAAACTTGCCTCACACGGTTCACACTCTCACGCAACTGAACTTATCCTTATGGCAGTTTCAGTAGCACTTGCTGCCTCAGCAATTTACTTTGCAATAACTGTATATACCAAAAAGCAGGAAATAGCTGCCCAGACAGCATCAAGATTCAAAGGGATGTATAATCTTCTGCTGAATAAGTATTTCGTTGATGAGGTTTATGATGCGACTATGGTGAATCCTCTGGTGAAGTTCTCCGACAAATTCCTCTGGAAGATTGCTGATGTGAAAATGATTGACGGACTGGTAAACGGAACGGCCTCATTTTTCCTGCGGACGGCGGATATTATCAGAAAGATGCAGACTGGCGTAACTCAGGTGTATGCTTTGGTTATGATGCTTGGAATATTAACCGCACTATTTTGGATTATAACAAGTTTGTAATATGAATAGCGAATCAATTTTAACTCTCCTTATTCTGGTTCCACTGGTGGGGGCTCTCATGGTACTGTTTATCCCGAAGGGAAAAGACAGTGTTGTGAGAACAGCAGGACTTTTAATTTCACTGGCAGCATTTGTTGTTTCGTTATTCGTCCTCGATCTGTTTGATTACGGAAAGATCGGATTTAAGGAATTCCAGATGGTGCATACCTTTCCCTGGATTTCAGACTTTAACATTTTTTATAAAGTCGGCATTGACGGTCTCTCGCTCATACTGGTATTATTAACAACCTTTTTAACGCCGCTCACGCTGCTTGCAACTTGGGGTAACATAAAAGTTAAGGTGAAAGAGTTCACCTTCTTTATGCTGATGCTTGAAGTGGGAATGCTTGGTGTTTTTCTTTCACTTGACCTTTTCCTGTTTTATATATTCTGGGAAGCAATGTTGATCCCGATGTATTTTATCATTGGTATCTGGGGTGGTGAGCAGAGGATTTATGCATCCGTTAAGTTTTTTATCTATACCATGGCCGGCAGTCTCCTCATGCTGGTGGCAATAATCTGGCTGGCTGTTGAAGGTTCAAATGTTATCGGCACTTTCACTACTGATTTGATAGCTCTCTACGCTGTTGGTCCGCAGGTTGGTTTAGATATCCAGAAATATCTTTTCCTTGCTTTTGCCCTCAGTTTTGCAATTAAGGTGCCGTTGTTCCCGCTGCACACCTGGCTTCCTGATGCCCACGTTCAGGCGCCTACTGCCGGATCGGTCATACTTGCGGGCGTGCTTCTGAAAATGGGAACCTACGGGTTAATCCGCTTTTGCCTTCCTCTCTTTCCGCAGTCTGCGGTCTATTTTGCTCCGATGTTTGCTGTTCTCTCGGTGATCGGCATCCTTTACGGTGCATTTGTCGCAATGGTGCAGAAGGATATGAAAAAGCTTGTTGCCTATTCATCAGTGGCTCACCTTGGTTTTGTGGTGCTGGGCATTTTCGCCTTTACACAGGAAGCCATGCAGGGGGCAATTATTCAAATGATCAACCACGGTCTTTCAACCGGTGCACTCTTCCTTTTAGTTGGCTTTATCTATGACAGAATGCACACGAGAGAAATAGCCGATTACGGAGGAATTGCAAAAATTGTTCCGGTTTATTCGACTATGTTGCTTATCACTTCTCTTTCATCAATTGGTTTACCCGGACTAAACGGGTTTATCGGAGAATTCCTCATTCTCATAGGCACTTTCAAATCTCCGGTTCTCAACAATTGGTGGTACACAGTTTTTGCTGCTTCCGGAGTAATCTTTGCAGCGGTTTATCTTCTCTGGATGTATCAGAGAGTCGTTTTTGGTGAGGTTAAAAATCCTCATGTAAAAGAACTTACTGACATGACTGGCAGAGAGATAGCTATAATGATACCGATTCTCATATTTGTTGTCTGGATTGGTGTTTACCCTTCGACTTTCTTAACCATGACTGAAGGATTCTAAGCAAGTTTGCTGTCTGAGATATTTAAATACTAGCGTTCTGATATGAAAAGAATATTATTTACCGTCTTCTCGTTATTTCTAACTTCCGTAGTGAATGCCGCCGATGTTCTGGTAGAAACTCCCCACGATGTAGTAGATCATGTACTGCCGAATCCCTGGATGGTTTTACCGTTTATAGTTCTTTTGCTAATGATTGCTACAGGTCCTATATTTTATAAGCATTTCTGGGAGCATCACTATCCAAAAATTTCAATTCTGCTGGGCATAGTTACCGCGGTGTATTATGCCGGTGTTTTGGGGGATACTACCAGTTTATTGCACACAGCGGCTGAGTATATATCCTTTATCGCACTGCTTGCCTCACTTTTTGTAGCTTCAGGCGGAATTTTGATTAAAGTTGACCGGAAATCAACACCGCTTTTTAATGTGATTTTTCTTCTGATCGGCTCTGTACTGGCGAATATAATCGGAACAACCGGTGCATCAATGCTGCTGATTCGCCCCTTTATCAGAATGAACAAAGACAGAATTAAGCCGTATCATATTATCTTTTTCATTTTCTCCGTCAGTAACATCGGCGGTGCGTTAACACCTATTGGTGATCCGCCGTTATTTCTTGGTTTTCTTCGCGGAGTTCCGTTCTTCTGGGTAATCGTTAATGTTTGGTATATCTGGATTCCGGCACTGCTTTTTGTTCTTGTTATTTTTTATATCATTGACAGCATGAACAAAGGGGTTGCATCTGATGCCACCTATTCTGGCCGGATAGAATTTAAGGGACTGAAGAATATCGCATATCTCGCTATAATTATTGTGAGTGTGTTTATTGACCCGGCTGTTATCTCATGGGTTCCGTCATTAGCTCCGCTTCCATTTGGGATCAGAGAAATCATAATGATGTCCGTTGTATTTATTGCGTACCGGACAGCAGATCAGGAAGTGCTGAAAGCAAACGAGTTTGATTTTGAACCGATTAAGGAAGTTGCGTTTTTGTTCGTTGGTATCTTTATTACGATGATACCTGCCCTCCAGCTTATCGCTTATGAAGCAAGAGTTTACAGTGATCTGCTCAACCAAGGGACGTTCTACTGGGCAACCGGTACACTTTCATCCTTTCTGGACAATGCCCCTACTTATCTGAATTTTCTGAGTGCGGCAATGGGCAAATATGCACTTGATGTTAATATTAAAAGTGATGTGATGGAGTTTGTTCTGCATGATGATGTTTATTTGCGCGCAATTTCTGTGGCTGCTGTATTCTTTGGTGCAATGACCTATATTGGCAATGGTCCGAACTTTATGGTAAAGTCCATAAGTGAACGCGCGGGTATTGAAATGCCAAGTTTCTTCACTTATATTGTAAAGTATTCCATCCCGGTGTTATTGCCGGTATTTTTTATAATCTATCTGCTTTTCTTCAGGTAAAAATATGGCTTCTTTATCAGAGTTATTGGCACAGGGAACCGATGGAATGTTTTTTGGTAACAGACTTATTCTGCCGTTCCGCTGCGAACTGCTCAAGGTCATTATTGATGATGATATTATAACTGACTTTTCAACAAGTGAACGGGGAATTGTGCTTCGCTATGCGGACGGCTTTATGGATGTTTATTGTCTGGACTATAAAAATCTGAAAGATGCGGTTTCAAAGTTTGAAGCCGTTAAATTTATTGCCGTAGAGAATGGTGAAGATATATTTGATGAAGGGAAACATATCAAATTTGTTGTTTACCTGAAGGAAAAGAATAAAACACGGATCGAATTAGCTGATAAAGACATTTTATTTTTTGAGTAAATATGAATCTGACAAGCACTGACTATTTAAATATACTCCCGCTGCTCCTAGTAGGTGCAGGTATTCTCATCTCTCTGACGGTTGAAATGTACAGTAAGAAGAGTGTGGGATTCCTCTCCTGGTTCAGCTTTTTGCTGCATCTTCTTGTTGCCTATTATTCGCTCTACACAGTTAATAATGTATCCTCCGTTTTTGGCGGAATGATGGGAACCGGAGGTACGGTTAATATCTTTTACTTTATTTTCAACTTCGGTGCCGCAATTGTCGCCTTGCTTTCGATGGATTACATAAAGAAAGCGGAGATTTATTTCGGAGAATACTATATCCTCCTTCAGTCCGCAGTACTTGGAATGATGCTTATGGCCTCAGCAACGGATCTGGTGATGGTTTTTATCGGACTGGAACTGATGTCCATCTGTTTTTATGTACTTGCCGGATTTCAAAGAAAGAATGTCCGCTCGAATGAGGCATCATTAAAATATTTCCTGCTTGGCTCTTTCACAACAGGTTTTATTGTTTATGGCATGGCTCTTATTTATGGGGCCTCCGGTTCTCTTAATATTCAGTCAATCTTTTCGATGCTGAGTGCTGAAAGCACACCAATTTTATTTTATGTCGGTACTTTACTTTTCATAATCGGTTTTTGCTTTAAGATTGCAGCATTTCCGTTTCACATGTGGGTGCCGGATGTGTATCAGGGCGCTCCAACCTCTGTTACAGCGATGATGTCAACTATCGGTAAGGCCGCCGCGTTCAGTGCTTTGCTGTTAATTATGTTGCCGCTTATTGGGTCAAAGAATCCGCAGACATTTACGCCACTTTTCACAGTGCTTTCAGCGGCTTCAATGATATTCGGAAGTATTGTTGCGCTTGCACAGACTGATATTAAGAGAATGCTGGCCTATTCATCAATTGCACATGCCGGTTATATGCTTATTGGTCTTGCTGCTGCAAATGATACCGGTGCCTCAGGAATCGTGTTTTACTTAGCTGCTTATGCTTTCATGAATTTAGGAGCTTTTGGTATAGTTTCACTCATTGAGGGCAATGGTGATACTGAAGGAACAATTGAAAGTTACGCAGGACTCTCGGACAGAAATCCTCTGTTGGCAGGTTTGCTGGCACTCTTCATGTTTACCCTTTCTGGGCTGCCTCCGTTTGCGGGATTTTTCGGAAAGTACTACGTTTTTATTGCATCACTCGAAGCAGGAAATGTCTGGATAGCGGTTCTTGGTGCCCTTAGTTCAGCCATCAGTGCATATTTTTACTTACGCATAATTGTTGTAATGTATTTCCGCAAAAGTGATGTTGCATCTGACAACATAATTACTGAGTCCCATACTTCATTACTTGGCATCGTAATATCAGCCATACTGGTAATTATGATGGGTCTTACTCCGGGCTCAATTGTTCGTTTAATTAACTCTTTTTGAGTAAAAGTACAATACCGTGATACCGCTTTACACGTCTGGTCAGGTCAGGCAGTTTGACCGGGATGTAATCGAACGTTCGCAGGTTCCCTCAATAGTACTGATGGAAAATGCGGCTAAAAATATATATCAAATCAGTGTCAGTGAATTAAAACTAAATCCTGAGAATGATTTCATAGGAATCGTTTGCGGAAGGGGAAATAACGGGGGAGACGGTTACGCTCTTGCAAGACACTTTCTTAACGCCGGATACCACGTTCTACTGGTTTCGCTTTTTGATCTATCAAAACATTCTCCGGATGCTGCAGTTAATTTATCCATCCTGCTTCAGAGCAAAAATTCTTATCCTAATCTTGATCATGTTAATTACAAATCGCTTATTGATCTGGCACCCCTTTATAAAGTAACTGTTTTGTTTGAAGCTATTCTTGGCAGCGGAGTTAAAGGACCGGTTGAACCTGAACTTCGTCCCGTCATAAGAAAGATGAATTCCGTTGAAGCAAGAAAAATAGCGATTGATATACCAGCAGGCATTGATGTTGATAAAGGGAGTGTCCCGGGTGATTCCAAAGACAGCGAAGGGGATACGGTATTTAAGGCCGATATTACCATCTCTCTTGCCGCCTTTAAAAGAGGGTTGTTCTTTGGTGACGGTTATCTGCATTCTGGCAGGGTTATACCCGCAGAGATTGGATTCAGATTTGATCCTGAATTACTTCCTTCTGAAGACTATTTAATTGAACCGGAGGATTGTTATTATTCACTTCCTGTAAAGGAACGAGGAATACATAAATATTCTGGCGGTCGGTTGTTGATTATTGCCGGAAGCAAAACCTACCCGGGTGCCGCTGTTCTTTCCGCGAAAGCAGCTCTGAAGACCGGGTGCGGCTCAATAAAGCTGGCGGTGCCTGCTTCTATATATACAGTAATTATCGCTCAGCTTAATCAGCCGGAACTTATTGTGGTGCAATATGATGATCAGGGTAAAGGATTTTTTAACCCTGAAGCTCTCGCAGAATTAAAGGACGTACTCAGTGAAAGTGATGCACTTCTCATTGGTCCCGGACTTGGCAGAACGGTTGAAACGGTAATGGTCGTAAAGGAATTGCTTAAGAGTGAAGTTGCAGCAGTCCTTGATGCTGATGGTATTAACGCAATTACTTCAAGTGTTTCTGAATTTCCGCTCAATAAGGTGATTTTAACTCCGCATCCGGGTGAATTTTCCCGGCTTGCCGGAAAAAGTCTTGAGCTGATGAGGCAGGATTTACTTTCCGCGGGGAAATCGTTCGCGGAGGAGAATAACGTATTTCTCGTATATAAAGATTTCAGAACAATAATCTTTGGTGATTCGGGTGAGTCATTTATTAATACAACAGGAAATCAGGGACTCGCAAAAATTGGTTCAGGTGATGTACTGGCCGGAATGATAGCCGGGTTTTACGCTCAGTATAACGACAGGGAGAAAGCAGTGCTATCAGGAGTATATTTGCATGGTCTTGCCGCTGATATTTTATCCGCTAACAAAACTTTTTACGGATATTCCGCGTCAGATATCATACAGATAATTCCTGAGGCAATTAAATTATTGAGGGAGTCCGTTGATACTTCGCTTTCTTGAAAAAAATAAAAAATACGCGGTTTATCTGCCGCTCATTATTTATTGGTTAGCGCTTTTAACAGCAACATCCATCCCGTCAAGCAGTATGCCTAGGATTTCTTACAGCGACAAAACTATGCATTTCCTTGCATACGGGGGACTTGGGTTTCTTCTTACTCTTGCATTTCTGGTACAGGGGAAGTTTCCTGAGCTTAGAGGATATGCGGTTCTGGCGGCCATTACAGTAGCTGCATTATATGGTGCTTTGGATGAGTTCCACCAGAGTTTTATTCCGGGCCGGAATGCTGAGATGCTTGACTGGATTGCCGACTTTATAGGAAGTATAATGGGGGCTTACCTGTGCCTGGGCGTTCTAAAGATTCGGGTTAAACCTGTGGAAGAGTAAATATTTTTGGAGAAAACCCCTATTTTGAGTGAAAAATCTCTTAAAAAATAGCGGGAACTTTTCTATTTTTCGGTAGTATAAAGTTTGAATAGTGTTTTATAAACAGGATTAGAGGAGGCGGAAATGCTTCGGATGAAAAACCCAATAGCTGACATGCGCAGCAAATATAAGAGGACTTTTGAGATGGCCGTAATAATTGCTTTGGCTTTTATGATCGTTGCCTTCAAGTTCTGGCCTGATATGACCGCGCAGGAAGTAGAATTTGATGCTCCGCAGGAGCTTTTTAATGTTGAGGACATTCAGCAGACAAAACAGGAAAATCGTCCTCCTCCACCCCCTAAGCCGCCTATTCCGATTGAAGCACCCTCAGATAACGTGCTTGATGACATTGAAATAGCGGATACGGAAATAGACGAGCAGGCGGTAGTAGAAGCTCCTCCACCACCAAAAGAAGAGACCCGCACTATCGTTGAAGAAGAGCCGCAGTATTTTGTAGCGGTTGAAGAAATGCCTGAACCTATCGGCGGTATTGGTGCAATTCAAAGTAAGATAGTTTATCCGGAAATTGCCAAAAGAGCTGGTGTCGAAGGTAAAGTATTCATCAAGGCATTCGTTAATGAGAGCGGTGAAGTTACCAAGGCGGAGGTTGTAAAAGGCATCGGAGCTGGTTGTGATGAAGCTGCAATGGAAGCTGTGAAACAAACCAAATTCAAACCCGGCAAACAGCGCGGCAAGCCTGTTAAAGTGCAGGTTGCAATTCCGGTTGTATTCAGATTGCAATAGATTTATATATCATTAAAAAGCCCCTTTAACAGGGGCTTTTTAATTTTAAACACTGCGTGGAAGAACCAGAAGAGATTGCTCATAACAGATGAATGAGGATCAGACAGGGACCCGCCAGACACTCACTGCAGAGAAGGATTTTCTTAATATACCGCAGATCATCTCAGCCGGGATTTAAGATTACTGATTCCGGAGGGGTATAATGAAAGGGGAGTGTATGCCTAAAATAAAAAACCCGGAGTGTTTTACTCCGGGTTAATCACCTGAGGCGCCGGTCGGATTCGAACCGACGAATAAAGGTTTTGCAGACCTTCCCCTTGAGCCACTTGGGTACAGCGCCATGATCGCTTTAAAAAACAAAATCCACTAGAGCGTGGATTTTGCCTTTTTGAGCGGGAAACGGGACTTGAACCCGCGACTTCAACCTTGGCAAGGTTGCGCTCTACCAACTGAGCTATTCCCGCTTATCTGTCTTCATGTATCAGAAATTATCCGAAACAGATATGAAATATAATCATTTTTCTTTTTTTGTCAAAGAGGGTCAGTTAAATTTATTTTTCGTAAGCAACTTCCAGATTTCACCGAATACCAGGGTACTGGCACCTGCTCCGATGATTATAAGCCATTCGAATCCGGTAAGATATGTGACCTTAAAAATAGGATGAAAAATTTCAAATCCAATTGATGAGAGTGACATCATTAACGCAATACCGGATGCCACAAACAGTGATTTGTTTGAGAATACCTTCATCTTAAAAGATGACTGATACAATGAACGGGTATTATATCCGTTAAACAGGCGTGCAAATATCAGGGTCATAAAGAACATGGTAACAGCAGTTGTTTCGATTGTCTTAGTCTTTGTCCCTTCCGGGTAGAGACTCATATCATAGAGACCCCAAACGAAAACTGCGGTGGTTACGAGTGAAATCCACAAACCAACAGCACCAATAAACCAGAGTGCTTTTCTGCTAAGAATACCTTCGTTAACTTTTCGCGGTCTTTTAGTCATGATGCCAGGTTCAGGGGGCTCAACACCTAAGGCGATCGCGATAAGACCGTCCATAATAAAATTGATGAACAGAATCTGCACAGCATGAAGCGGCAGGGGGAGTGTTGCCAGCAACGTTATAATCATTGCAAAAACGGTACCCATATTACCGCTGAGGAGGTAAACCAAATATTTTCTGATGTTTTCGAATATGCTTCTGCCTTCTTCAACTGCATTTACGATTGAAGCAAAATTATCATCCGTCAGAATCATATCAGCGGCTTCTTTACTTACATCGGTTCCGGTTATGCCCATCGCAACACCGATATCAGCTTTCTTAAGTGAAGGGGCATCATTTACACCATCCCCGGTCATTGCAACGATGTTTCCTCTTTTCATAAGAGATTCAACAATTTTCAGCTTATGAGCAGGCGATATGCGTGCATAAACCTCAGTATTATCAACCGTGAGTTCGAATTCTTTATCACTCATCTTTTCAAGTTCATTACCCGAAATTGCTCTGCCTCCGCGCAAAATACCGAGTTCTTTTGCTACAGCGACTGCGGTAATCTTATGGTCACCGGTAATCATAATCGGCTTAATACCTGCTGAGAAACAGGTTTTTATAGAGTCCTTAACTTCCATTCTTGGCGGATCAATCATACCAACCAATCCGGCGAATGTCATATTTTTTTCGATATCTTTAAAGGTTTCTGAACTCTCACCGCCTGAATAGTCATCAGTTACATTAGGCATTTCCTTGTAGGAAATTCCCAGCACTCGAAGAGCATTTTCACCGAAACCGAAAGCAATATCTAATATTTTAGCGCGGATTTCCGGAGTGAGTGGTGAAGATTTCCCTCCATCTGCATAAAAGGAACAAGAGTCAAGTATAACCTCAACCGCGCCTTTACTTGAAACCATTCTCTTGCCATTAACAAGATGAACAGTGGTCATCCGCTTGGTCTCTGAGGAGAAGGGGATTTCATGAATACGTTCATGCTTTTTGCGTATTTCCTCGACCTTTATACCTGCCTTTTCAGCAGCCACCACAATTCCGCCTTCGGTGGGATCACCAAGAACGTCCCATCCATCCTCATCTTTCACGATTTTTGTATCGCTACAGAGAGAACCGAAAGTCAGAAGTGAAAGTAAATCAGCTTTGCCCCCGATATCTGCCTGAATTCCGTTGATTTGGAATTCACCAACAGGATTATATCCAACACCAGTTACATCAAAAACCTCTCCGCCGCTATAAATTTTCCTTATAGTCATTTCATCCTGGGTCAGAGTTCCGGTTTTATCAGAGCAAATGATATTAATAGCACCGAGAGTTTCAACAGCAGGAAGCTTGCGGATGAGCGATTTTCTTTTAACCATTCTTCTGACACCGAGCGCCAGGGAAATAGTTACAACCGCAGGGAGGGCTTCAGGGATAACTGCTACTGCAACAGCCACGCCCCAGACAAACATCTCAACCAAGGTATGTCCCTGGAAAACGCCGAGTACAGACATTGCGGCTGCCAGTATAATTGAGAAAATCCCGATTTTTTTACCAAGTTCATCAAGATTCTGCTGAAGCGGAGTTTTGCGGTTTTCAGTATTCTGCAAAAGTGAAGCAATCTTCCCGAACTCGGTTTTCATTCCGGTATCAGTGACTATGGCTTTACCCCGACCATAGGAAATGGAGGTACCCATATAGACCATATTTTTACGGTCGCCGAGTGATACATCCAGATCAAGGATTTCGTGTGTGTGTTTTTCAACAGCGAGTGATTCACCGGTCAATGATGCTTCCTCAACCCTCAGATTTTGGGCTTCTACGAGACGTGCATCCGCCGGTATTTTGTCACCTGTTTTGAGCACAACAAGATCACCGGGTACCAAATCTTCAGAATTAACAACTTTTTCAACCCCATCCCTGATCACATGCGCCTGTGGTGCGGCCATTTTTTTTAGGGATTCAATTGCTTTCCCTGCCTGATATTCCTGGATAAAACCTGTTACACCTGCAAGGACCACAATTACGATAATTGCTATTGCTTCAACAACGTCGCCCATAAAAGCAGCGATTACGGCCGCAGCAAACAGGATGATTATAAGAAGACTGGTAAACTGCCGAATGAGTAGCAGCCAGGCAGGGTCTTTCTTTTCTGCATCCAGAGCATTAAGGCCATATTGTTCAAGGCGCTGTGTCGCTTCAGGTGATGAAAGACCACTTTCACCTGTCTGAAGTTCTAAAAATACATCCTTTACCTGGGAATGGTACCACTGCGATAATTCCTTAGTCAAAGCTCCAGGTTTATATTCTGACATAGTAATCCGATCTCACTCTAAAAATTTTAATAAAACGTAAAATAACCATTTAAGACCATAAGAGCTGTGCGCCACCTCAGCCCTTATTTTCGGGCGTGCATGAATCCTCGGTAAGGAATTGAGGACTGCAAATTAATAAATGCTTCCTTGTCAATAGACTCAACAAGTTTAATAAAGTTTTGTACTTTTTTTCTGGGCAGAATGCAGTTAATTATTGAAACTCCGCCGCTGCCTCCCTCACCGGGTATGATGGTAACGCCAAATCCTGCCAGACGAAGGGCATCAGCAATTTTATCGGTATTGAATTTCGAGATCACATTGATGTTGGCGTGTCCGAGTCCTATCCAGCGCTCAACAGTAATACCAAAAAAATTACCCAGCGAGAAACCGATTGCGTATCCAAATAAATTTGCTGTGTTGTCAAGGTGCTGAAAAATGAAGCGTATGGCAAAAACCCAGATAAGCACCTCAAAAAAACCTGCAAATGCCGCATAGTTTCTACGTCCCTGAACAACAAGGATGGTCCTGACAGTTCCTATACTGACATCACAAATGCGCATTAGTGCAATAAGCACCGGACCCAAAAGAGGTGAATCAAATAACATATTGGACTAGAAAACTCAAGTGAATTACGTGAACAGAATGGTCAAAAGTGCTTATTTTGAGATTTAAATTTAATAAAAATTGCTTCAAATTTGAACATTTCACGCCTGATTTACGGAAAATTTACATAATGTTTGAAAAAGAGAGGGCGGAGCTTGCCGAATCGCTCAGACGGAAGGGAATAAAAAATGAAGAGGTGCTCAGGGCTATCGGGGCTGTTCCGCGGCACGAGTTTGTTAACAAAACACTCTGGCATCTTGCCTATAATGACAGTCCGCTTCCGATAGGGTCTCAGCAGACTATAAGCCAGCCATACACGGTGGCATTTATGACTGAAATGATGGACGTAAAAAAAGGGAACAAGGTGCTGGAAATAGGTACCGGCTCCGGCTATCAGGCAGCGGTTCTGGTAGAAATGAAGGTGAGGGTTTATAGCGTTGAAAAAGAATTTGACCTTTACAAGGAAACTAACCGGCTCCTGCAGACGTTGGGTTATCCTGTTGCAACAAGATACGGGGACGGTACCATCGGATGGAATGAGTTTTCACCCTTTGACGGAATCATTGTAACTGCAGGGGCTCCTGCTCTTCCAGAAACCTTAAAAAGGCAGCTTAAGCCGGGAGGCCGATTAGTGGTTCCGGTCGGGGACAGGGTTGCACAAAAACTGTATGTGGTCGAGCGGCTTAATGAGACAGATTTTGCTGAAAGGGTGATACCGGGTTTTAAGTTTGTTCCACTGATTGGGAAAGAGGGTTGGGACAACTAATTCCTGTAATTACAGGACCGACTGCCTCAGGTAAATCGGATGCAGCGGTACTTCTCGCAAGAACATGGGGCACGGAAATTGTTTCTGCTGACAGCAGGCAGGTTTATAAGTATCTTGATATCGGAACGGCAAAACCGGGAAAAGCAATTCTTCAGGAAGTGAAGCATCACTTTGTTGATTATCTTGAGCCGGATGAGGTATTCAGTGCAGGGAGGTTTGAGCAGGAGGGGAGGAGAGTCTGCCGAGATTTGCTCAAGGAGGGCAAGATGCCCCTGGTGTGCGGCGGAACAGGATTATATATACAGTCCCTGAGGGAAGGTATCATTCCTGTTGAGGCCGATGAGGGATATAGGAAGTTTCTGAAGGAACTTTTCGAAAAATACGGAGCTGAGGGACTTCATACGGAGTTGCGAAAAACAGACCCTGTTGCCGCGGAAAAAATTCCGTCAGCTACATATAAAAGAGTAGCCCGCGCTCTTGAGGTTATGCATGTGACCGGTGAATCCATTTTGAGGCAGATGGAAAATCAAAAAAAACATGATGATTTATCATTTATTATTTATTGCCTGATGCCGGAGAGGGAGTATTTATACGGCAGAATTAACAAGCGTGCGGCAGAAATGGTTGAGACGGGTCTGATTGCAGAGACTGAAATGCTATTCAGACGGTATCCGGAAAGGGTGAATTCCCTTAATACGGTGGGATATAAAGAAACCATCTCATATCTTAAAGGTGAGATTGACAAAGATGAGATGCTACGGCTGATCCAGAGAAATACCAGGCATTTTGCAAAGAGACAGTTTACCTGGTTCCGGAGTATGGAGGAAGTTCACTATATACAAAC
Source organism: Ignavibacteriaceae bacterium (assembly GCA_020848375.1). Classification (GTDB taxonomy): domain Bacteria; phylum Bacteroidota; class Ignavibacteria; order Ignavibacteriales; family Ignavibacteriaceae; genus H2-BAC3. Next base: position 7,821 of record JADLAF010000077.1, on the reverse strand, counting down.
GAGCGCCTGTTATGACAGTGAACTGATAGCACAATATATTGCAGATGATTTTAATGAAAGACTACAGAATGAAACCTAACATCCGAATCGCTTCAGGGCAGGGCTTCTGGGGTGACCTGATTGATGCACCTGTGTATCAGGTGTTCAGCGGTGAGATTGACTATCTGGTGATGGACTACCTGGCTGAGGTGACTATGTCAATTCTCAAAAAGCAGCAGCTCCGTGATCCGAAACTTGGATATGCAAAAGATATCCCCGCGCTGATGAAAAAAATTCTCCCTGAATGCAAAAAACGGAATATCAAAATTATTACTAACGGCGGAGGGGTTAATCCTCTTGGCTGTGCAGAGGCGGTTCTTGAAACAGCAAAAGAGCTGAGCATATCAGTAAAAATTGCGGTTGTTACAGGTGATGATATACTCGGCAGTCTTGATGAACTGGTAGCTTCCGGTTCTGAACTGAGGAATATGGAAACCGGTGAACCGATTACCGTTGTGAAAGATAAAATTCTTTCTGCCAATACATATTTTGGTGCATTCCCGATTGTTGAAGGACTTGCAAAAGGTGCAGATATCGTAATCACAGGAAGAACAACCGATACCGGTCTTACCCTGGCTCCTATGATATATGAATTCGGCTGGGCGAAGGATGATTTTGATAAACTTTCAGCCGGAACAATTGCGGGGCACATCCTCGAATGCGGAATGCAGGCAACAGGAGGAAATTTCCTGGGGGACTGGCAGTCTGTTGAGAATTTTGAAAAGCCGGGTTTCCCGATTTGTGAAGCATATCCGGATGGTACGTTTTATATAACCAAGCATGAAAGTCTGGGGGGCAAGGTAAGTGTCGCAACGGTTTCTGAACAATTGCTTTATGAAATAGGTGATCCAAAACAATATATAACACCTGACTGTGTAGCAGATTTCACATCAATAAAACTTGAACAGGCGGGAAAAGACCGCGTAAAAGTTCATTCAATAACAGGTTCAGCGGCAACACCGTTTTATAAAGTCTCCTGTGCGTATGCTGACGGATACTCGGCATTCGGTCAGTTAACGTACTCATGGCCGCAGGCATTAACAAAAGCCAGGAAAGCAGATGAAATTCTGAGAGGAAGATTAAAAAATCTGGGTCTTCAGTTTGATGAAATGAGAACTGAATTTGCAGGATATAATGCCTGCCACGGTCCGGTCGCAAAAGAACTTGATGAAGATTCAATTAATGAAATAACCATGCGCATCGGCGTGAGAGGAAATGACAAAAAGGCAATAGAGCGTTTCGGAATGGAAATTGCACCGCTTATATTAACCGGCCCGCCTGCTGTAACAGGATTTGCAGGAGGACGCCCGAAACCGCAGGATGTGGTCGCTTACTGGCCTGCACTTATTGAAAAAGATCAGGTAACTCCGCTGGTAACATTATTAGAGGTTAAACCATGAAAGCTAAACTGATTGAATTCTGCCACGGCAGAAGCGGAGATAAAGGTGATGCCGCAAATGTTGGTATCATTGCCTATAATCAGGCGGGATATGATTACATATCCGGACTGCTTACAGAAACGTTTGTGAAAGATTATTTTGCGGGAGTCTGCTTCGGTGAGGTTAAACGGTACGAACTGCCGAATATCCATGCCCTGAACTTTCTGTTGAATAACACATTAGGCGGCGGCGGAACAGTTTCGCTTAAACTTGATGCGCAGGGGAAAACTCTTGCGGCTGCACTGCTCCGGCTTGAGGTTGACATAACTGAAAAACAGTTTAATGAATTTACAAAAAATAAAGAATAAAGGAGTACAATATGTACGAAGATGAAGCTCGTCAGTTGAAAGAACTGAATATCCGTATCACCAATCTACGGAGTTTTCTTTGACCTGGATGTCAAGGAAAACAGAATACAGGAACTACAGGCAAAATCAGGTGAGGACTCTTTCTGGAATGATCAGAAAAAAGCTCAGGGAATTCTTCAGTCTATAAAGCAGATGCAGGCGTGGGTGGACTCCTGGCGCGCTATCTATGATTCTTCAAACAATATCAGTGAGATTATAAATCTTGCTGAGGAAGAAAAAGATGAATCATTTAAGGAGGATATACGGAACGAACTCGGGAATCTAAAAGAAAATCTTGAAGGTCTTGAGTTTAGGAATATGCTCAGCGGTAAAAATGATACAAAGAATTGTATTCTGACCATTAACTCCGGTGCGGGGGGTACAGAAGCGCAGGACTGGTCTGAAATGCTTCTCAGAATGTATCTTCGTTATTGTGAGAAAAAAGGATTTAAGGTAGAAATTCAGGAAATCCTTGACGGTGACGGAGCAGGAATTAAAAACGCAACTCTTTCTGTCAGCGGAGAATTTGCCTATGGCTATCTGAAGGCAGAGAATGGCGTTCACCGCCTTGTGAGAATTTCCCCGTTTGATTCAAACAAGCGGCGGCATACATCATTTGCATCCGTTTTTGCAATACCGGAGATTGATGACGAGATAGAAATCGATATCAATCCGGCAGATTTGCGTATTGATACCTACCGCTCGGGTGGCAAAGGAGGTCAGAACGTAAATAAAGTTGAGACAGCGGTAAGAGTGACCCATATTCCAACCGGAGTAGTGGCTGCATGCCAGAGTCAACGCTCACAGGGGCAGAACAAAGAAACTGCCATGAAAATGCTCAAATCAAAGCTCTATGCCATTGAGATGGAAAAGCTTGAAGCTGAGCGTGATGAAGTGGAAAAAGGAAAGATGAAAATTGAATGGGGTTCACAAATTCGCTCGTATGTTTTTCATCCGTATAATCTGGTTAAAGACCATCGCACTGATGAAGAAACATCGGACACACAAGCGGTGATGGATGGTGAAATTGACCGTTTCGTAAAAGCATTTCTGCTTTATATGTCTGGAAATCTTCACAGGGAGAACAAATGAAGTTCTTAACTGAGTATCTCTGGTTTAATACCAGGAAACAGCGTGAATATATAAACATCACTGGTGAAGTGGAAAGCATACTTAAAAAAAGCGCGATCCGTGAGGGGATGATTCTTGTCTCAGCAATGCACATCACGGCGGGGGTATATGTCAATGATGAAGAGCATGGTCTTATTCAGGATATAGATGAATGGCTGGAAAAACTGGCACCGTTCCGGGCTGATTACCGCCATCATCATACCGGAGAAGATAACGGTGATGCACATCTGAAGAGTCTGCTGGTACATCATGAAGTGATAGTCCCTGTTACCGACGGGCGGCTTGATCTTGGACCTTGGCAGCAGATCTATTATGCCGAGTTTGACGGAATGAGAAAAAAGCGGGTTTTGCTTAAGGTGATGGGGGAGTAGAAAGTTAATTGTAGAGACACGCCGCGGCGTGTCTGTACAAGCATGTATGCAATTTTTAACGGGTCACCGCTAACGCGGTTCATATTGATATTTCAACCAATATATGAATGCTCAGAATTCAAAACCATGGCATTCGTAGAGACACGCCGCGGCGTGTCTCTACAAACAGATATGCAAGTACCAACAGGTCACCGCTGACGAGGTTCAAATTGATATTTCTGCCAATTTATGAATGCTGCGGATTCAGAACCATTACATTCGTAGAGACACGCCGCGGCGTGTCTCTACAAACATATACGCAATTTTTAACGGGTCACCGCTAACGCGGTTCAGAAGGATATATCTTTCAATCTGTGAATTCTCCGATTTCAAAACCATTACATTTGTAGAGACACGCCGCGGCGTGTCTGTACAAGCCCCCAAGGTAATGAAAATCAAACCATACACAATTTTTCCGCTGCTGCGGTTAATACTTCATCCCGTTTTGCGAAACAGACGCGTATCATACCTGTCTGATGTTCATCTCCATAAAATGGGGAGAGGGGAATTACTGCCACTCCATATTCCTTTGTCAGCCGTTCAGCAAATTTTCTGTCATTTTCACCGGATATGGCAGAGTAATCCAGTAACTGGAAATATGTACCTTCGGCCGGACGCAGTTTGAATTTCGAGCCGCTGACCAGTGAGTTAAATAAATCTCTTTTTCTCTGATAAAATGATGAAAGTTCGCGAGTGTGAGCATCATCTTTCAGAAAGTCTGCAAATGCGTGCTGGATTGGGGTATTCACAGAGAAGACAAGGAACTGATGAATCTTTCTTATCAGCTTTGTAAGGTACTCCGGAGCAAGTATATAACCCATCTTCCATCCGGTGGTGTGATAGGATTTACCGAAAGATGAAATAACAATTGACCTGGGTTTCAGGATCTCAGACTGAGTAAAAGTATAATGCACTCTGCCGTCAAACAGGATGTTCTCATAAACATCATCACAGATAAAAATGAGTCCGGGATTTTTACCTGCAAGTTCCTCAAACTGCTTCCTGTCATCTTCCGTAATAACGCTTCCTCCCGGATTCTGAGGTGTGTTCAGCAGAAGAAATCTGGTCTTCTCCGTGATGGTATTCCTGATTTCATCCCACGGCAGAGAAAAATCGCCGCTATTCAGTTTAAGCGGTTTAATAACCCCTCCTGAAAGCTGAATTGCTGGCATATAGCTGTCATACGCAGGTTCAAAGACGATACACTCATCACCCGGAGAGGTGATTGCTGTTATAGCCGTATATAATGCCTGCGTTGCTCCTGCCGTAACGGTAATTTCTGAATCTGCATTGTAGTGACTGCCATACATCCGCAAGGTTTTTTCCTGGATTTCCTCCCGGAGTCGGGGGACACCCGGCATAGGAGCATACTGGTTAAATCCTTTTTTGATATAATGGTCAACCAGTTCTTTAAGTTTTTCTGGACATTCAAAATCAGGGAATCCCTGAGAGAGATTGATCGCGTTATGCTCAAGAGCCATGCGGGACATGGTAGCAAAAATACTTTCTCCTGAGGCAGGGAGTTTGTCTATCGGTGAATTATTCATATTTTTCTTTTATTTCTTAAGATGCTCCCGGTCTGATTTCTTCAGTTTTGAAACGATCAGATTATAGGAGTGGTCAATCAGTTCCCTGACAAGTGAATCAGGCAGACCCTGCTGAAGATATACTGTATTCCAGTGGGTTTTATTCATGTGCCAGCCTGGTGTGATGGCAGAGTAGCGTTCTCTCAGATCAACCGCCCTCTCCGGGTCACATTTTAGATTTACGGAAAGAGGCGGCTCAATGGATACAATACAGAAAATTTTATCCACAACCTTATATACCGGTGATACCTCATCAAAGGGAAAACTTTCTGAGGTGCCTGGTTTTTTAAGGCAGTATATCCTTATTTCGTCAGGGAACACGATGATCTCTTTTACATCCTCTTATTTTTTAGCGCTGCTTAACTTTATGAAATTATTTTCTGCAACTTTATCCGGAATTATCACATCACCAAGTAATACAGATTCCACTTTTCCGGATACTTTGAAAGTGTATTTTTTCTCTTTAAGACCTGTCTTCCATACCGCGGCTGTTTCATACTTGCTGATTGTTGACCCGTCTTCAAGGGTGATGAGCAGTTTTACAGGGACCGGAAGATTTCCTTCCCGTTCTACGATTATGGTGAGGTCATTTTTCTTCTGCACTGCTGATTTTAGAAACAGCTCTGCATATCCTGATTCAAAAAACCAGGGATTCCAGAACCAGGAGATATCCTCTTTCAGATAATTATTGAACGAATAGAAGAAGTCGTTGGGAAGGGGATGTTTTCCTCTCCAGCGTTTCATGTACTCACGCAGCGCCTTGTCAAAATTATCCTTGCCGAGAGCATCACGTAGTATATAGTATGCCATACCGGGCCTTGTGTATGCGTGTGTTCTATAGGCAGAACCGCTTGTCTGCTGTGAGGGGATATAGAGCGGAATTTCGAATTCCGTACCAGCCACGGTGTTAAATCCTTTGGCATTTCTGTTGCGAAGGTCAATATCGGGGAAATGCTCAAGAACTAAATCCATCGGGAGCATCACTGCCCACCCCTCATCCATCCATGCGTAGCGCTTTTCATTGATGCCCATATAAAATGGGAAATAGGTATGCGCAATTTCATGAGCTGCCAGACTGAACGCTCCTCCTCTGGAAGTGGAGCCATTATTGCACATCATGGGGAATTCCATGCCTCCCTGTCCGTTATATACCGTCATCACAGGATATGGGTACGGAACACCGGGGAGAGTATGAGAAAAATAGGAAATAACCGTGCGGCTGAAATCTGCCACTTCATAATAATCTTTTGATGTGCTCTTATAAGCAGCATTAACCAGAGCTCTTCTCATGGTACTGCTGTCAACCACAACGCTTACTGCATCCCACAGATAATGATCGCTAAGGGCAAATGCGAAGTCGGGGACATTCATCGCGGTAAAATTCCACTGCACACGCCCCTCGCGCCCCTTCATTTTGTACCCTTTCTCTCCTTCTTCTTTTGTGATCAGGTTAATAACCGTTTCAGAAGTATGAGCGGAAGTAAACTTCTCCAGCAGTGCATCAGGCATGATATCAGTAGCATTTTGCAACTCCCCGGTAGCCCAGGCACAGAATGATTCCGGCAGATCTATGGTTACCGTATAATCATTGAAGTCATTGTAATACTCCTTCTGGCCTGTATAGGGAATTTTATCCCAGCCGGATACATCATCATACACTGCAATCTGGGGATACCAGTAAGCCACAAACCATGAGGTTGAATCATACCTGCCCATCCGGACATTAGATTTTGAGGGGAGGGGATAATTCCATGCAATTTCAAAATTCACGGAGGAAGCCGGGGGCAGATGTTCTTCAAGTTTAACGGTGAGTACCGTACCGCTCTGCCTGAAGGATGTATTTTCATCTGTAAGCTGTTCTTTACCTCTGACTTTAAATGAAGAAAAGTCAACGCCGGGATGCAGATCTTCCGCCGAAAGTGAGAAATCACGCTCAGCCCCCAGTTTATACATGTTAGGGTATAAGCGAAAAACAATCTCCTTCAGGGTATCCGGACTGTTGTTAAAATAGGTTATCTGGCTCTGCCCCTGAAGCTGTGCGTCCGGTGGCGTGAGTGATACATACATAGTATAAGATGCATGATTCTGCCAGTATTTGGAACCGGGAATGCCCTCAGAAGTGCGGGTGCCATTTTTATAGGCCTTTTGCACGTCGTATGGTGTATAAAGTGTCTGTGCGGAAGTGCAGAGTGTGAAAAGAAGTAAAAAAGCTGCAATATTTTTCATCATACCAATAATGAGTTGTAAGTAAAAGTTAAAAATAAGAAAAATGAGAGAGAATCATAAACCTGCCGGAATTTTATTGAGTCACCGGTCAATTTCCTTGTCCGGTGAGACTGCACAGGAGGCATGACAAACAATCTGCGCATAAATATTCAGTTTGAGATCGGATCGTTAGGTTTTTTTATATTGCCAATTGCGGAAATGTTTTTTCCACTGGTCAGTGAAACAGAGTTAACTCCCCTGGGTAACGAAATTAAAAGCCAAAGAGGGGAGCACTTTTCAATAATGACCGGATAAATTGCCAAGACTATTGGAAGGAGGAGCCATGGTTCAAAAAAAATTAATTCTTCAACTGCACTTTTGGGCAGCACTCTCGCTTTTTGCCCTCTCCAACTACTCCTGCTCAGAACCAGCCAGCCCGTATGGGCAGACAGCGATTACCCTTGAAGCATTAGATGCCTCCTGCACGGAGGTATGGCTTGAGCTTAAGTTCAGCAATCTTGCACAACCGGCAAATGTGGCAATTCAGATGGATGGCAAAGATCACCTCCGGCTGCTTTCACTTAACCATGACACCCTCTTAGTTTTAGAAGGTCTTAACCCCTCCACCAATTACTCATTCCGCGCAATTATCCGCCATGAAGGT
>JADLAF010000076.1 GCA_020848375.1 Ignavibacteriaceae bacterium | reverse complement strand
TGTTCCGCAGGGAACCGAAATGGGATTGGGCGGGCTAACCGGACTTCTGGGAGGAAAATCCTCAACTGCTGCACTCGGAGCTAAGCTTTTTGGTATCTCTTCTTCCTCTGAGGATCTGCTGCTTGGTATTTTGAACTCACGCACCTCGCTGCTTCATACCATTGAAAAATTTAATCTGGATGAGTACTATGATATAGATGACGGCAATACTGATAAAATAATTCGTGCTTTCACTAAAGAAATCGCCTTTGCGCCAAACGAATGGGGCATGATAGAAATCGAAGTAATTAATGAAGACCCAGCGCTTGCTGCAGAAATGGCAAATTATTTTGTTGTACTGCTTGACAGTCTTAACCGGAAGTTTAATGCAGAGCAGGCCACTAATAATCGTAAATTTATTGAGGGACGTTATTATCAGAACGTTTCTGACTTAAAGAATGCAGAAGATTCCTTATTTACCTTTCAAAAAAAATATGGCGTTTTTGCAGTTCCTGAACAGCTTGAAGCTGCTGTGAAAGCATCTGCTGAACTGGAATCTCAGGTCGTGAAACAGGAAATTGCACTGCTGCTCATGCAAGAGCAGTTCGGAAAAACTTCACAGCAGGCAGCATTGATTGAATCGGAATTAAATCTGTTAAAAGGTAAAGTCAGAGAACTGAAACAATCAGATAAACTTTCTAATCCTTCAAACGTATTTCTTCCGTTTAAGGAAGTTCCTTCTTTAACGCTTCAATATTTCCGTTATTTCCGAGAAATTGAAATCCAGTCAAAGATACTTGAAGTAGTGCTCCCGCTGTATGAACAGGCCAAAGTTGAAGAACAAAAAAGTCTTCCGACAGTGATGGTAATGGACCCCGCAGTACCGCCAAAACTTAAAGATAGCCCCAAGCGCATGTTCATTGTTCTGTTTGGATTTTTTATCAGCTTTTTTGCGGTTTCGGTAATGGTATTTACGAATGAATATTTTCTTAAAACAGAAACTCCGTCAAGTGCACTTGAAGTTAAGCTGAGAGGTTTAGCGCTCTGGTGTAAACGATTATTCAGGGTCACTGACCAATAATGTATTTCGGACTCTTTTTGCTTGTATCATTACTGGCAATAGTTACGTCCCGCGCTGTTCTCGGCAAATGGTTTAATCATATATCATTTTATTTTACGCTTTGGGCAGCTATGGTTTCATTCTATGAAATGAAACTCATGGCATATTTTGACCTTTCTGACCGATTTTGGCTTGCAGTTTTTGCAGGATCGCTGTCCTTTCTCTTTGGCTCATTACTATACCCTGCCATTAAAAAAGCTTTTGAAAAAAATAAACCTGAGGAAACAGAATCAGATCCTCTTTACAAAATTTTTTTTGAAAGTGATTCTCTTCTTAACAATATTATCCTTTGGTGTAGTATCATTGGAATAGTATCGGCTATCCACCACTGGATGGTACTTATAGATATGTTCGGAAGTTTTACCAAGGTGCTCATCAATTATAATGTGATTTACCGGCTCAGGGTCGAAAACAAAATTGAAGGCCTCATCCCTTATGCATTTGTAATGGCATTTGTTGGTGTCTTTTTTGCAGGAATCAAAGTTGCGAAAGAGGGGAAAGTGGGACTTCTTTCTCTCAGCCCCTTTATTGGTGTTATGTTACGCGAACTGGCAAAGGTGGGGAGAGCGGGTATTCTGTTTGCGTTTATGATGTTCATTAGTGTGATTTTTTTAAGCAGATACTCTATTCAAAAAAACTCTCATCAGAAATCAAAAAGCTTCTTTAATAAAAGTTCAATATTACCTCTATTAATTATTATCGGGCTGATGATCGGTTCAGCAGGACTGGTCCGTACTTTCCGTGGTACTTTTGAGTCTTACAAAGCTGCTGGTTCATCTTTGAATAAGACAGCCGGAGGGTTCTTTATAACACCTTCGCTTTACTTGTATATATCAAGCCATGCCGGAGTTTTTAGTAAATATCTGGACAAGGACTATGATAAGGATTTCCCTCCCGGTGAAACAACATTCTTTTCAGTTTATAACATCCTGAGTAAGTTTGATTTTGTTGAAGCTCCGGAGATGTATGATAAGGGATTTTTTATACCAATGTGGAGCAATACGTCAACAGTTTACAGGTATCTGCATCAGGATTTCGGATTGCTCGGATTGTTCATTCCTCCATTCCTGACTGGCTTACTGGCATCATTTTTCTGGGTACGATTTTATGAAAGGGGAAAGATTTCCGATCTGCTGCTGCTCAGTTATATTTATATCGGCATTGGCATGAGTTTTATGATTCTGGTCACCAAAATTTCTATCTGGCTGATTAGTCTGGTAGCGGTTTATCTGATTATCAGGGCAGTGCAGTTTCACAGGAATTACTCAGCAAGGGTATTCACTCCTATAAAAAGCGGATCCTGATTAATGGCAGGCCTGCTTAAGGACTGGATTATTCTGCTGGGCAGTAATGTTTTCCAGCATGGCTTCACCGCAATTACCTATCTTTATTTAGCAAGAGTCTTTAAACCGGAAGAATACGGGATTTTCTCGGTAATTCTGACTGTTGTAACTATAGCCCAGTTAATAGCTTCTTTGGGAATGAATCGCATTGTAACCAGGGAGATAGCTTCTCGTCCTGCTAACGCAGGTGCTCTTATTCAAAAATTCCGTTTTTATCTTAGTCTAGCCGCCTCGGTTATTGCGTTTTTCATTGTCATATATCTTTTCTACTTTGAGGCAATAAATGAAATAACACTCTTGGTTTTTATTGTTACATTGTTCATTGTAAACACAGGGTGGAATTATTTTGAGTCTATTGCATTTGGTTATTCAAAATTCCGGCTCGTTGGCATAACCGGTGCAGTTTTTGCAATAGTAATTTTTTTAGTAGTATTTATATCCATTAAAGATTGCAGCCAGCTTTCACTTGTCATTATTATCATCGCGGCAGCCGGCTTGCTCAAACTGCTGATAATGAATTATTATATACACCAGCTATCCGGGGAGGGAGCAGAAGAGGGAAGAGAGGGATTCTCGTTGATTTCTTCAAGTCTGCCACTCTATGGAACGGTTCTGCTTTCACTCCCAATTATTCAAATGCCGGTGCTGTTCCTCAGCCAGTTCTCTGGTAAAGCGGAAGTCGGTTATTTTGCTGCTATCTCAAAGTTTACCGTTCCCATTACACTGATTATTCATAATCTCAACACCATCATTCTGCCCAAACTTTCTCATAAATATAATTCAGACAGAGAGGGCTTTAAGCAGATGACCCGAAATCTTTTTCTGCTTATTGTACTTGGAGGGATACTGCTAAGCTTTGTCTCCGGTACATTCAGCCGTGAAATGATCTGGCTTTTTCTCGGCAGCTCCTATGATCCCGCTTCATTACCGCTTGCCTTGCAATTTTGGATTACGCTTAATATGATGTTCCACAGTTTCATCGGTACAGTAATGGTGTCGGCAGGTAAAGAGAAGTTAATGGTAAAACTCTCGGTATTTAATGCAGTTGTTGTCGGGTCGTTTATTGTAGCAGGCTCTTTTTACGGCGCTTTGGGAATGAGCATAGCAATGTGGTGCGGATATCTTGTTGGCATTATTGTTCATTTATATTTCTTAAACATCAGTGTTGAAAAGTTTGTCTCTTATAAACTTATAACTGCCCTATTACTTTTTTTCTCAACCGGAACTGTTGCTGTGTATTATATTACCTATCAGGAAATAATGGTGAAGGTTCTGATTGGTGTGGGGCTGCTCATAGTGTCCTATCTGACATTTCGTTTTGTACTCTCAGAAAGCAAACAAAAGGAAGTCCGTGATATCATTATGATGGTGCGTAATGGTTGATGTTTCGGTAATCATTGTTAATTTCAACGCGTTTGAATTTATTACAAAGTGTATTGCTTCTCTCAGGGAGCATACAAAGGGTGTAACGTACGAAATCATCGTGGTTGATAACTGCTCAACGGAAGGGGACATCCTCGATCACATTAGCGAATCTGAAGACCTTCACATCATAAAAAACAAAGTGAACCGGGGTTTTGGTGCAGCAAATAATATGGGTGCCAAAATTGCAAAGGGAAGATATATTCTTTATCTGAACAATGACACATTATTTCTTGA
>JADLAF010000075.1 GCA_020848375.1 Ignavibacteriaceae bacterium | reverse complement strand
TGTAATGCTTCAGTTGAAATTGGAATTCAAACTTCATAACTTTAGTGAAAAAAAAGGAGAATTCCTATGCGACAGAACAAACGCTATTCCCCTGAGCAAAAAGCCCTTATCGTAAGGGAACTGCTCAAAAACAAGACCCCTATCAGCTCTCTGGCTGAGAAATATGACGTTCATCCCAATGTGATCTACACCTGGGAGAAGGCACTCTTTGAAGGTGCCGTTGACATCTTCTCTAAAGGTAAAGAGAAAGCCAAGCACCCACAGGTTGATAAAAATGTGGAAGAGCTTAAAAAAACTCTTCTTAAACGAAACGAAGTCATCAGCGAACTCATTCAGGAGAACCTCGCCTTAAAAAAAAATCTTGGGGAGATCTGAATGGGCTCTGGGTTGAACCTGATATCCGTGATGATGTGGTTCAGAAAGTTGATAAGTATTCCAAGAATTCTGATTTCACCATTCAGAAGCTTATCGGTATGATCGGTATTTCATCAAGTAAATTCTACCAATGGAAAGACCGGCTCGGTTTGGTTAATCAGCATAATGCCCCTCTGCCTAAGAAACACTGGCTGCTGAAAGAGGAAAAGGAGGATATCATTGCTTTTGCTTTGCTGAATCCTAACGAAGGTTACCGCCGGCTTACCTATATGATGATTGACCTGAATCTGGTCTGTTGTTCTCCAAGCAGTGTTTACAGGGTTCTTAAGAAAGCTGGAATGCTTAATACCTGGAATAAGATTAAAAGTACTCCTAAAGGTTCCGGATACCAGCAACCGACGAAACCTCATCAGGAATGGCATACAGATATTAAGTATGTCAACTTCAGAGGTACTTTTCTTTTCCTGATCTCTGTTATTGATGGCTATTCCCGGTATATCGTTCACCACGAACTAAGAACCAATATGCAGGAATTTGATGTACAGTTAACTCTTCAGAAAGCAAGAGAAAATCATAAGGAAGAAAAACCCAGAATTATTTCTGATAATGGTTCTCAGTTTATCAGTAAAGACTTCGCACAATTTATCAGATCCAACGAATTAACTCATATCAGAACTTCTGTTAGATATCCGCAAAGCAATGGTAAGATTGAACGCTTTCACAGGACTATCCAGCAGGAGTGTATCAGTAAATCTTCCCTGATTACTATGGAAGATGCCCAGAAACAGTTTAAAGAATTTATTGAATTCTACAATAAAAAAAGACTTCACAGTTCCTTATATTACCTGACCCCGGATGATTTTTTATGCGGACGTGTTCAGGAACGATTAGAACTAAGAGAAGAGAAATTACGCAAGGCAGAGCTTAACCGAATTAGCAAAATCGCGGCAGGTCATGCACATTTCTAAAACTAACAAAATTCCAGTTTACGCTGAACCAATACAATTTATCCAATAACGATTTGTATCGTGATCTCGAAGAATGGGGATAAACTTTGAACTTGGAAAATACTTTTGAAACTCGGCGTTCATTCTATTATTCAGAGCATGATTTTGAAGTATACTACCGAATGGTAGCTCTCTCTGCCTGGCAAAAAGTCTATTAAATACCGCCCCCTCATATTCTGAATAAATACCTCGTTTATCAAATCCATTTGCAATATAATCCTCTATAATAACGTAGATAGCATAAAGGTTTGCAAAACTTGAACGAGACTTTGAACCTTTGTTTGCTGATCTGGTTTTTATGTTTACATATTGGATAAGCTGGCTTTTTTCAAAAATCTCATCGGCCTTCTTGCCAAAATGTTCCTTTAAAACAGATTTAATGCTTTTTGTGAATGTATTTTCCATTTGGTTCTTCAAATAATTGGAGGTTGAATGATGAAGATAACTTTTCAGTTTCAAATGTACGGATTTCTTTTTGTAATTTTTCCCCCTTAAACTCCGATGCTAATTTCAAACGGCGTAAGCCTATTTTTATGTATTCCTCTTGTAATTCTATGCCAATACAATTTCTGCAAAGCTCCTTTGCAACAAAACAAGTTGTAAATGTCCCGCTAAATGGGTCCAAAACTAAATCCCCTGGATTGGAACTCGATTTGATTATCCGTTCAAGTAATGCAATTGGTTTTTGAGTCGGGTGGTTTTCGTACTCATCCATACGATAGCGAACTCTTGCGAATTCCCAAACATTTCCTGGAACTTTCTTAGAATTATAAACTGTGGGAACGGCTTTGCGATAGTCAATAAGTTTACGTTTTGCACCTGTTTTCGCTTCAACAAGAATATCATCAGTGTTAAAAGTATAATTATTCTTGTCTTTTACGCAAAACAAAATTGGCTCATACATGGAACCAAAATATTTCTTTGCCTGTACTCCAGAACTGTCGTAATACCACACAAGTCTAGAAAGAATATGCAATTTATTGCGTAGGTAGATATCGAAAAACGGCATAAACTGGGTTGCTGTCATCACATAGAAACTTCCGCTGGGTTTCAACTTGCGAATGCAAAGATCGAGCCAGTCATAACACCAATGTAAATATGCCTCATCGGTTTCCCATTTTTCAATTTGTCCGTTAAAGTTTTTACCAATATTGTATGGTGGATCGGCAAAGATTAAATCCACAGAATTGTCAGGGAGTGTTTTCAATGCCTCAAGTGCATCCCCGTGAATGATTTTATGTTGTTCAGTACCAAATATTTCCATTTTTAAATTCAAATAAAATTGTCTTAATTGATGTTAAAGAATCATCTTCAGCAATTTACTCCCCACTAGTTCACAAACCAAAAGTGAAAGTAATGAACCAGGTTATTCCATATCAAAAAAAATCTGTAATAGCTTGTTGATTACCGACATTTCTTCAACTCAATCTGCCCGGCATCAACAATTCGGATTTTCATCTCAAATATAAGAATATTCTCACTATCTAAAACTCCCGTCAAACTTTGTGCACCAGTTAATTCTTCAAAGCCAAAATAGTCTAATTTCCCTACAATACACAAAGCGTCCATTTCCGTTCTAAAAGCATCGAATTCGAAGCTTTTAGAGGTTGGGGGATACGACATTTTCCTAAACCCCTCGAATTTGATGGGCTTAAAATTCAGAGATGTAAAATCATGAGTCTAATACCCAGCGGAATCCCTCAGGTGATTCAGCTACCCATTCCCAGGCTCTCCCAAGTTGCAATTCCGCAGAACCTAAGCCGCCACCGCCTCAATGATTTCCTTATTTTCCATCCTGTCATTTCAAATTATCTGTGCACGGAACGGGTTTGGCCAGAGAATTCTGCTTGGTCTGCCTGTTCCAGACGCTTTATGCGCTGTACCAGACAGGTAAAATGACTGAAAACTTGCCGGAAACCCCATTTCTGGTCTGGCACACGGATTGTTAATCATATTGAAAACATAAACGAGGTTTCAATGTCAACATTTTTTATCCCCGAGAATTTAGCAGTTAGCGATTCCGGATTCCTTTTCCTCCCCAATACCGGCGAGACTTTTTCCCTGAACGAAATGGGGCGGGTTATCTTCCGCATGCTTCAGCAGAAAAAAAGTGAAGAAGATATTATTGCTGAGATCTGTTCTGAATATCAGGTTGACCGTTCTATAGTATCACGCGATGTGGATGATTTTGTTTCACAGCTTAAAAACTATTCCCTTATAAAGGTAGCATGAATATCGCAGTAACCGGCCTTAACGCCACAGACAATCCGGGTCCGGGTGTACCCGTCATCCGCTGCCTCAGGGAGCAGGATGAATTCACCCCGCGGCTGATCGGGCTTAACTACGATGCCCTGGAGCCGGGTATCTATATGGATGATATCGCCTCAGCCAACTATTTTATCCCTTACCCTTCAAACGGACTGGAAAATCTTTTTGAACGGCTGATGTACATCCATTCAAAAGAAAAGCTGGATATCATAATCCCCACGCTGGATTCCGAACTGTACGGCTTTATCAAACTGCAGGACCGCCTGAGGGCACAGGGTATAGAAACCTATCTTCCGCGGATTGACTCGCTCAACTGGCGCGGCAAGGACAAACTCTTTGATTTCTGCAAAGCCAATGACATCTCATTCCCGAAGAATGAAGTGGTCACCAATGAAAAAGACCTCCGCCAGAAAGCAAAGGAGCTTGGCTACCCGGTTGTGGTTAAGGGTATCTTTTATGAAGCATATATATCACATAACGAAGAAGAGCTTGAAGGGCACTACAGAAAATTAGTGAACAAATGGGGCTTTCCCATTATCCTTCAGGAATATATAAAAGGGGATGAGTTTAACGTCTGCGCGCTGGGAGACGGCGAAGGAGAGACCGTCGGAGCCGTTGCCATGAGAAAGCTCTATATAACAGATAAGGGGAAAGGGTGGGCAGGAGTTACCATCAATGATGAAGAACTTCTCGCGCTTACCCACAAAACCATCAGGAAGATGAAATGGCGCAGCGGCATGGAGCTTGAATTCATGAAATCTAAAAAGGACGGAAAGTTTTATCTGCTCGAGATTAACCCCCGGTTCCCCGCATGGGTATATCTGACCAAAGCAGCCGGGCTTAATCTGCCTCACCTGATGGTCAAACTGATCAAAGGGGAAAAATTCACTTACCCCACGGAGTTTGAAATCGGCAAGATGTTTGTCCGCTGCTCGTGGGATTTAATTACTGACATGAAACAATTTGAAAATATTACCGTAAACGGAGAGATGACGAACAATGGCTAAGAGATATGAAAAACCGGTTATAACAAGACATCAGTCGGGTTTGATGAACAAAATTGGGGCAGCACCGCTGATTGCGCCCAGAACAGAGATTGACGGCATTCCCGTTACTAAATTAGTTGAAGAATTTGGCAGTCCGCTTTTTGTCCTGTCAGAAAAAAAGATGCGCCAGAACCAGAGAAACTTTTACCGCGTGTTTAAGACCCGTTACCCAAAGGTTCAATTTGCATGGTCATATAAAACCAATTACCTGAATGCAGTCTGCAAAGTATTTCATTCAGAAAACTCCTGGGCTGAGGTTGTATCAGAATTCGAATATGACAAAGCACTGCGGCTTGGCGTAAGCGGTGACCACATCATCTTTAACGGTCCGGACAAAAGTGATGAAGCGCTCCTCAAAGCAGTCAGGAATCACTCAAAGATTCACATTGACCATTTTGATGAGCTTTATTCGCTGATAGAAATCACCGAGCGTGAAAACATTCAGGCAGATGTTGCTATCCGTATCAACATGGATACCGGTATATATCCCCTCTGGGACCGTTTCGGCTTCAACTATGAAAACGGCGAAGCATGGCAGGCAATAAAGCGCATTATTGCTGCAAAGCATCTGAATCTGACGGGACTCCATACCCACATCGGCACCTATATCATGAGCGCTGATGCATATAAAATTGCTGCAACCAAATTAGCCGGCCTTATGAAAAGCATCAGGGATGAGTTCAACATCCTGCTTGAGTATCTTGATCTCGGCGGAGGGTTTGCATCGAACAATACTCTGCTTGGCCAGTATCTCCCCGCAGAACAGATGGTTCCGGGCATTGAGCAGTTCGCCGATGCAATCTCAGCAGGTATCTTCGAATTCAATTTCAGAAATGATGAACTCCCGCTGCTCATCCTTGAAACCGGCCGTGCACTTGTTGATGATACCGGATTTCTTATATCCAGCGTGCTTGCAAATAAACGGCTCTCAACAGGAAAAAAAGCTGTTATCATAGATGCGGGTGTGAATATCCTCTTCACCAGTTTCTGGTATAAGCACAAGATACAGCCGGCACAGGAAACAGGCATACACACTGAAGATACCGCGCTTTACGGTCCTCTCTGCATGAATATAGACTGCGTACGGGAGTCTATCGTGCTCCCCTCACTCAACAAAGGTGACAAATTAGTGATTGAGTACGTAGGCGCTTATGATATGACTCAGTGGATGCAGTTCATAGCGATGCGGCCAAATGTGGTGATGATCATGGAAGACGGAAAAGTTGAACTGATACGCAAATCTGAGAATCTTGACTACCTGCTGGACCGTGAAGTAATGCCGGAACAGCTCAAGTGAACATTCTCTATAAAAACAGGCATCTGAAGGGTCTGCTGCTTTCATACGCTCAGATATTTTTCAGCTCGAATGCAGCATTCGGGGCAGGTTTGCTGATAACCACGTTCTTTAATCCCATGGCAGGGCTGACCGCCATGCTGAGCGTTCTTCTGGTGAATCTGCTTGCTGAGGCAGCAGGATATGACAAAGACCGCATTGCGTCAGGATTCTATGGCTTTACCGGCTTCCTCCTCGGGGCCGGTTACAGCTATTTCTTTGTCCCCTCACTGCAGGGGTATCTCTATCTTGCCGTTTTGCTCGCGGCATCGGTATATATATCAGCCTTCATGCAGAATTATATTTATAACACTTTTAAAACGGGCGCTTTCACCCTTCCGTTTCTGATTGCGTTTTATCTGCTGTTTGCAATTTTGCTTTATTCCGGACAGCAGATGCAGGACTGGACGTATGAGGCGGATCCGTTTTCTCTGAACCTGTTCCTTGAAATCTACTTCAAGTCACTGGGCTTTATTCTGCTTCAGAAGGAACTGATTACCGGAATTGTCATAGCAATACTGCTGCTGATATACAGCAGGGTGTTATTCGCGCTTAGTCTCCTTGCATACAGTGTGGCGTTTCTGCTCGGTTATATCATGCATGCTGATATCAATGAGGGGGTGATGATCTTTGCCGGGTTTAATTCCATTCTCACCGCATTTGCTGTGGCGGGATGTATGGTAATTCCCTCACGCAGCAGTCTGCTAACCGGATTTTTCGGTGTAATTCTTGCATCATTTATCACGGTTCTCTCATACGATCTTTTCTCCGGAATTGGTCTTCCAATTCTGGTATTGCCGTTTAATATTGCTGCAATCATCATACTTTCGGCACTTTATTACAGAACAAACGGTCTTCATCCGCAGCTCCTCTATTTTCTTCCCGGCTCACCGGAGGAAAACCTTTATTATCATCTTACCAGAAGATCGCGGTTTGAAAAATTTAAATACTATTTTCCTGAACTTCCGTTTTATGGTGAATGGTCTGTTTCTCAGGGAGTTAACGGCAGCATCACTCATAAAAATGCATGGGGCTTTGCATGGGATTTTGTTATCACCGATAAAAAACAGTCGCAGTTCAGCAATAACGGATATGAGCTTAAGGATTACTACTGCTACGATGCACCTGTAACCGCACCACTTGACGGCCGTGTTGTTGAAGTAATTAACACGATTCCCGAAAATATCGTTGGTGAAGCAAACCTGAAAAATAACTGGGGCAACACCATTATCATAGATCATTACGAAGGGCTTTTCAGTGCCCTCTCTCACCTAAAGCAGAATTCTGCAAAGGTCGCTCCGGGTGATTATGTGAAGAAAGGAGACAGTATTGCCTCCTGCGGAAACAGCGGTCGCTCCCCCTATCCGCACCTGCATTTTCAGTTTCAGTTAACTCCGAAGATCGGAGAGAAAACGTATTACTACCCTCTCAGTCACTTTGTTGAGCAGACTGAAAACGGCTGGCTGCTGAAGAATTTTGACAGCCCGGCTGAAGGAACCGTAGTAAGTAATCTTGAAGCTGACCGGATGATGACCTCTGCTTTCAACTTTTCCCTGGGTGATGCCATAACGGTTAAAGGAAAAGTAAAGGGAAAAGAAAAATCAGAAATCTGGACTGTGCATGTTACCATATATAACGAACTTTACCTGCTTTCCACTTCCGGAGATATTGCCTATATCTACAACACGGGAAAGGTATTTTATCTCTCGAATTATGTGGGTTCTAAAAGCAGTCTGATTTATTACTTTTATCTTGCCTCATTGCAGGTTCCGCTCACGGCTAAAGAACATCTCCACTGGTCAGATAAATTCTCCCCGGCCCATTACCCTGACTCGCTGCAAAGAATACTGAGTGAGGCCTTCGTCTTCTTTTATAATAAAATTGAAGCTGAAAGTTCATTCATCCTTCACAAGCCGCAGCCGGATATGGTAAAGATCGAATCGGATATTCACCTGAAATCCATGCTCAGTAATCCGGTTAAGAAAAGATATAAAACCAGTCTGATTGTTACCAAATCCAGGGGAATAAGCAGTATAGCTATTTACAAAGACAGCTCTCCTGTTGCAGAACTTGAAATTACCGAATATGAAAGGAATACCTTATGAAAAAATATATCATCACAGGCCTGCTCGCGCTGAGCATTGTTGTCGCCGGAAGCACCATGCTTCAATCACAGACAGCCAAAATTAAAGCATTCAACGAGTCTTTACAATACGAGCAGAGCAAAAATTATAAACAGGCACTCAGCTCTATTGAAAAGATTTACTCCGATAACGCAAAAGATTACTTTGTTAATCTGAGGATGGGATGGCTTTATTATAATCTTCTGAATTATGATAAATCAGAAAAATATTACCGCCTCGCAACCGAGATTAACAGCAAATCCATTGAAGCAATGATAGGACTTACCTATCCGCTCGCGGCCAAGGAGCAATGGAAAGAAGTTGAAGCCCTGTATCAGAAAATCCTTAAGATTGACGGAATGAACTATACAGCAAACCTGCGGCTCGGGCAGATGTATCTCTACCGCTCTGACTACACAGGAGCAAAAAAATATCTTGAACGCATCTATTATGTCTATCAGAGTGATTATGAACTCAATCTCTATTTCGGATGGGTCATGTATTATCTCGGAGATAAAAATAATGCCCGCGAAATGTTTACCCGTGTGCTCATGCAGAACAGCAAAGATGCCTCAGCAAACGAAGGATATAATCTTGTTAAATAAAAACGTCCTCCGTCTCCTACTCTTAATGGCTTCGGTATTGTTATTGCAAACTGTCAGTGAGGCACAAACAGTATATACTTCTCCTTCGCTTTTTGTGTCTTCAGGTGATTACTCTACCGGCAGAACTTCATTCGGAACAGATTTCTTTCTTCCTGTGACCTTCAACGGACAGTACACCATTGGAGGAGGATTTTCCTCAGTCCTGCTCAAAGAGTCCGACTGGGAGTATCAGCAGACCCTCATTCCGCTGAGTGCCGGCTATTTTTCCTATCCATGGCAGGGGCGCATTGCCTATGCATCACTCACCGGTAAATATGATTATAAACTTTCCCAAGGATATAACTATAAGGACAAAGGTAATATCTTTTCAGGTGAGGTTCACTACTGGGATAATTATGACAACTTCGGACTGCACTATGCCTACCACGAGTATAAAGGCATTTTGACCTCTGATAGTCTGAGTCAGTTAACCGTTCAGCAGATACAGGCAAGATATGAGTTTGTGATCATTCCGGAGTTATATCTTTCACTGCGACCGGGTGCAAGTCTTCTTTCCGATGACAGAAGTCTCTATTACTTCGGAGCAAAACTGCATTATTTTCCTCTGCCAGAGTTAATAATAAGAACAGGTGGTTTTGTTGGCGAACGGGCTTATTACTTTGATAACGATACATTTACGCTGTTTAATCAGAATGCCACACAAAAATCACAGGTGTTCATTCAGGCAGAGTTTTTCCCTCTGCTGAACCTGAAACTTACCGCGGGATTTCAGATCACCCGGTTTGATGGATATAACATAAATTATATTTACGGAGGAGTAAGCATTCCCGTGTTGTTTTAGTTTCTCCCGGAATTCGGAAGATTCGTACATTGGTAGGCAAGCACCAGATATTCGCGAAAATCCCCCAAATAGCTCAAAACCAAATCCCTCTGAACCGCGTAGCGGTGACCTATTAATAACATGGGACAAATACAACACCCCAAACCCGCGTAGCGGGTAACCTATTAGTAGAAAATGCATGTATATGACCCAACCCGAATCCGTAGGATTCGCATGTTGGCTGGATTTCTTGATCAGACAGAACAGGATAATGTCATCTTTAGGGGCTTTATTGAAGCCCGAGGATCGGAATGGCCCGTTAATAAAAGAGCAAAAAACTAATACAAAGTTCCTGTTACTTCAACAAAACCGATTTTATCTGTTTTGTACCAATCTTAGTTTGCAGTCGCACAATATAAACCCCCGATGAAACGTTCGTACCAGTTTCATCCTTTCCGTTCCAGTTAAATCTTTCCCGATTTCCGGTACTGTTTCCTTCTGCTAAAGTAATAATCTGCCTGCCCATTATGTCATAAATAACCACTTCAAACCCTTCATGCTGTGGTACCGTTACCTCGAAGGTTTGAGTTGAATTAAAGGGGTTAGGAAATGCGGAGATTGAATAATTATCTGGTAATAATATCTCATCATTTACACTTGTACCAATTGTTGTTCTGTAAATCTTAGAGTACTTTCTTACTTTTATATGACCAAAATTATTTATGATATAATCCTGAGATATTATTATTTCCATCCTACCATCACCGTCAATATCATACATAGTTCCGCCATAATATTGACTTGTGACACCTTGAGGTACACGGTCAATAAATTTTACATAATAAAGTGCATAGTTATGAGCATTCGGGAAACCTCTGAAGGTTAGTATAAAAAACACACCATCGAGGCAGATAATGAGTTCGTCAACTCCGTCTCCGGTAATGTCTTTCGCAAGCATATTATAGGCAGCAAACGAGAAGATTCCTGGTATTTCAATTCTTGCAACCGGCTCAAACTGATTGTCTCCTGTTGCTTCAAATGCAGTAAAACGGGTTACACCGACTCCGTCCCGGAAGGCGTCACCACCAACCCAAAATTCTTTTCTTCCATTACCATCAATATCATTGCTCGCAGTATGCATATAGGGATTTGAATGTCCAACAGTACCCGTCCATGAATTCGTGTAGGTACCGAGTACTGGTGAATATTCAAGTATCTGGATTTTACCCTTCACATTACCCAATACTATATCAGCATATCCGTCACCATCAATGTCTTCTGCTGAGAATCCCGCAGAATATACATCTTCCTGTCTGAACTCAAAAACGCTGTCAAATCCATTTTGCTGAGAATTAACAGTCTTAATAAAGTTTCTACCGGGTGATGCAAGTGAATAATAAACCAAATCAGTATTATCATCAAGATTGAAATCCCCAAAAGTCCGATCATTCATTTGATACCCCATATCATTGAGTGCCATTTCATTAACGGGGAAAGAAGAGTTGCTTGACCCTGTCATTACAAAACCATATCTGCCCCCAGGAAAAGTCTGGATATATACTTCCAAGTCCCCATCATCGTCAATATCATACAATGTTATTGGTTGTATAAGTGTATCTATGTAAATATGTCTTACAATAAAATCATCAATTACCGGGTCATATTCAAATATTTTTGCAGGGAATGGAAGCCAAGAGTCATCTACAAAGTACAAATCATTACCATAGACTTCAGCAAAACCATTCTTATTAGCATCACCGACAAGTACAGGGCTTACTTGATTACAAGTTGCATTAACCTCCTTCCAAAATGTGTAGCGATCGTGGTATAAAAGTGTATCTACATTTAGAACATCTATTACAACTGTGTCTATTCCATCAACAGGAAGATTGCCTTGTTCAGGATAAATACCTTTTACAATGGATTTTCCGCCAGGATATTTTATCAGAAGTAAACTGTCGGAATTATTGTATGATTCAATTTCAATGTTTTGCTTTAACAACTCCTGCTTTATTTGCTTCAAATTCTGACCCTGCAGAAAAATAATCGGCACAAACAAGAAGCAGAAATAAATGCTTTTCATAAGATTCTCCATCTATGCGTGAT
>JADLAF010000074.1 GCA_020848375.1 Ignavibacteriaceae bacterium | reverse complement strand
TTATGATCAGTATTCAGGAGGCAGCAAAGGATATGAGCAGCCGGCTATAGCACCGGCGGCATCGGCTAACGGGAACTCCAAATATCGTCCGCTTTCAAATGTTGATATGGTCACTGATAAGATGACATTTTCGAACCTGTATGATCTGAGCGAATTTACACTGATACTGAATAACCAAATCGCACTTTACAAGAGCACCGGACAGGCATTCACACTGATATCTATGAAACTGGATGCAAACGCTGAACGTCAGAAAATCCTTACCATTGGTCAGCTTCAGAATGCTGTACGTCTTTCTCTTGATAAAAAAGAGAAGATTTGTGTTGTTGATGACAAAATTCTGATTCTAATAGGCAGGAGTGATGACAAAGCGCTCAATATTTTAGTGAGTAAGATTAAATCAAATTTGCCAAATAACGACCCCCAATACTTAAATCTTGTCATGCAGTACCTTTTTGCGTTTACCTACGAAATTAATGACAGGGTTGAGAATGCAGAGAGCATATTAAAAGAGCTTCTTGAATAGGAGTTCTGCATAATGAGAGGGCACAATTTTCTTTTCTTCTTTTTTCTGCTAACAGTATCACTATTTTCACAGTCACCCGACTTCTTTAAAAAGGAAGCTCAGAACCTGATGAAGATAGGGAAGTATGGGGAAGCAATTGAACAGCTAAACAAGTATATATCTGCGCGTCCGAACAATGCGGATGGATTTTTCCTCCGAGCCCAGTGTTATGAAGCGCGTGGACAGCTTGAAAATGCTGTATTTGATTACCGAGTTGCTATCCGTATTGCTCCGAATGACAAAGAGATCAGACGCGCGTCTGATTTAGCTACGAATAAGTGGTATGCTATTCTTGAGGATAAAATTGCCGGTCATAAGCGTGAAATTGCTATGGACCCTTCAATTCCGTTAAACTATCTTGAGATAGCTGAGAGTTATAAGCACATGCAGAAATGGTCGGATGCTGAGTCTTGGTATGAGGCATTTATGAAAAAGAAGGAGGCCAACGCGGATGAGATACTCAGATATACCGAGGTTTTAATAAAACTGAGAAGCTTTGACAAAGGGGAAAAGATTTCAAGAGTATATAACGGCAAATATCCTAAAGACATCCGCCTCTGGAGCAGAAACGGCTGGTTTAATGTATGGCTGGGCAGATATAAACCTGCGGCTGAATCTTTTAAAAAGGCACTTGAAATCAGGCCATTTTTTAAGGAAGCATTAGAGGGACTTGAAATATGCCAGAGTCAGGCACCTTATATATTTACGTATTATGATACCGTTGGTTTAAGACAGTCAAAAGAAAAGCCAAAGCAGGAGGAGTATATCATTGACAAATACTACCGGCTGCTTAAAAATAATCCGGAGGATGATGAAACCCGTTTCGCATTGATTTTGGAATTGCAAAAAGTTGATCGGCTTGAGGAAGCATTTCAGCAGCTTCAGATTTTAGCTGATGAACATTCAGGTACGGAACGCTTTGACGGGCTATGGACAACTGTGACAGAATACCGGGATTCATTATATGCAAAGCGGATAGAAGAAATGACTCAGACTTTTGAGGCAAATCCTGGAGATACAACAGCAGCGATGATGCTGGCCGATGCTCATTTTCAACTTTCCGATTTTGACACGGCTATAGAGGTTTACCAAAAACACTTTGAAGCGAACCCAAATACTAATGATAACATCAGGTTCAATTATGCTAAATATTTAGCTTATAATCAGCAGTTTGAACCTGCAATTGAGCAGATGAATTTCCTACTGGCGAAAAGACCTGATGATCTGAATTACCAACTTGTCAGGGCGCAGATTGCAGTCTGGACTACTCAGGATCTCGACATGGCAAAAGGGTACCTTAATAACATTATAACAAAAGAACCCAACAACCTGCCGGCTATTATTGCTCTTACTACTATTTCGGTTAAGGAAAGGGATTTTAATAAAGCTCTGGAATTCCTTACCCTGGCTAAAACAATTGACCCGAAAAGTAAAGAAGTTGAAGCAATTCAAAACTACTATGACTCGAATCTTGAACTTGAAGAGGACAGAAAGAATTTTGAAATACTTGTTGAGGCAAGAAACCTTGCAGTTGAGCAGAAGTGTGATGAGGCATTACTCAAATATGACGAGTATTTTTCGAAGATCAGCAATCCTTCCCGTTTTGAACAGATAGAATATGCTGATGTGAATTTATGTGCGGGCAATTTTGAAGAATCTCTCAACATTTATGACCGCCTCCTTGAAAACGAATATGATTATGATATATCACTTCAGAGAGCTAAAGTTTATCTCTGGAGTGGCGATTCACTGAGGGCTCTTAGCGAATTAACACGTCTTGTTGAAGAAGATACATCAAATTTTGAGTCACGGTTTTATTTAGCTGAAACTTATGAGACAATGGAAGAATTTGATGATGCACGGGAAATTTATTCTAAACTACTCGAAAGTACCGAAGATACAACAAGAGTCAAGCTGATCAATATGAGAATCGGCTGGCTGCCAAAAGGGAGCAGTCTGTTTTCTGATATTCCGCTCTTTGTCAGATTATCTCCGCAGCTAAATTATTTTGGGGATAATCAGGGAATGAGTTTCATGACAGCAGGAGGAAACATTGAAGTGGGCATTTTAAGCTTTTTGTCTTTAGGTTTTACATTTACTCGTTCAACCCTTGACTCAAGCATCCTGAGCAATGTATTTACTGCTTTTAAGTGGAATCTCTTTATATATCCGGCTCCGAAAATGGTAATCAGCGCAGGATTAGGAAACTTATCCTATCTGAATCAGATACCTGTTCAAAGGAGAAAGCCGCTTTATGATGCATCTTATCGCTACATAGACGATGAATATTTTACCTTCGGTCTTAGTTATGAAGCTACAGACGCGGTAATGGTTCTCTTTTCAAGCCGGCTCATTTATTACAACCTTGACAGTGAAATTTACAAAGTAGAGTCTAATTATTACCCCAATCCAATTGTTAAACTGACAGGCAGTTTTAACTATATTACCCTTGCCGACGGTAACGCCGGTAATAATGTGCTTTTCAGAATCGGTAGGTTTTTTCAGAAGGATATCATGATTGGTTATGAATATCAGTATGCTTCTTATAACCGGTCGTCAACGCTGTATTATTCGCCAATCGGGTTTGAAGCTCATGCTGCATGGGCTGACTGGATATTGCAGCCCCGTACTGATACAAAGCTTACTTTAAGCGGAAAAGTCGGATATATACCTGCTAGTGATACTTTCCTGAGAGAGATTTCAGCCCAGGTTGAGTTTAAACCCACTGATACTTTTATTCTTTCTGTAAGAGGAACAACAGGCGGTTCATTCCGTTATGATGCCGGTTATCGCTATTATTCAGCATTCCTGTCAGCGTTCTGGAGTTTTTAATCGTTTTAATATATTTTTCTTTCACTCAAATGTATGTGGTGTATTATTGAATAAGCGCAAATATATTCGGTCTCTTTGCTCTGTTTTGTTTATTTCTTTTTTCGTAACAGGTTCCTTTTACGGATCGGTTGGTATGACTTCTGATAAACCGACAAGAGAGCCCGTATATCCTATTAAGGGGAATACCAGTCAGCTCAAATATTTTTTTGACGCTCTGAAGGAATCAAAAAACAGGAAAATCAGAATAGGTCACTGGGGAGATTCAATTATACTTGGTGATGTACTTTCAGACAGTTTCAGACGTCTCTTACAAAAACAATTCGGCGGAAACGGCGTTGGTTTTGTATCCCTTGTCCCTGAAGATTTAACCATGCGGCTGTCAACCATCGTATCAAGTTCTGATGACTGGATTGAAGCTTCACTTTTTAAGAGAAATAAGTATAAACTTCCTCTCGGCATTAGCGGATCAGTATTTACCACAGGAACAGGAGACGGCTGGGTCTCTTATGACGTTGGTAAATATAATCAGACAATTAGAAACTATAATTCAATTAATTTAATCTATGCAAATGGCAATTCTTCTGCTCAGGTCAAGTTTATTACCAGCACAGGATTTTCAAAAACTGTTAAATTTGAATCTGGTTCCAATTTAAGAAAACTTTCAGTTGATTTTCCTACTCCGGCAACCAGTGTCCGACTAGAATTCACATCCTGCAAGAATATTTTATTTTATGGAATATCCATTGAGAACTCGCCGGGAGTCTATGTAGATAATTTCCCGATGAAGGGGAATAACGGTATTGGACTTCAGGATATTACCTCCGAGGTACTTAAAGATTTTAAAGAACTGCAGGACTATAAACTGCTGATTTTGAATTTTGGAGTAAATGTTCTTACGCCGAAACATAAAGATTATGACTGGTATGCTGATAAAATGGAGAAGGTGATAGATCATATTAAGAGTTCGTTTCCAAATACATCCCTTCTTATCATCAGCACAGGTGATAAAGGGGTTAAGAAAGGGGGGAAGTTTGTTTCCGAACCGCATATTGGGAATCTGTTGAAAGCACAGGAAGAACTTGCAAATAAAACAGGAGTTGCGTTCTGGAATCTCTTTGAGGCCA